>JACDQN010000356.1 GCA_015657575.1 Sphingopyxis sp. | reverse complement strand
TTGCGCGCCAGCATCTGCTCGCCCAGCGCGTCGAGATCGACATCGGCGCGCGCGCCTGCTGGAACATATTGTCGTGCTGCTTTTCCTCTTCCTTCACATGATGCTTGATCTCTTCGGACAGCACCGTGACCTTCGCCTCGAAATATTCGTCGTCGGGACCGGAGGCGAGGATGTCGTTGATCAGCACCTTCGCACCGTCATGCTCGACATAGGCTTCCTTCAGAAGATCGTCGTCGATCTTGCCCTTGAGGGCCGGATAGAAAACTTCCTCCTCGATCTGGGCGTGAATCTTGAGTTCGGTGCAGATCGTCTCGGCGATCTTCGCCTTGCGGTCGGTGCCGCCGGCCTTCTCGAATTCTTCGAACAGGGCCTCAACCGCGCGATGATCGGCAGCGAGGATATGCGTGGCGTCGGTATCGTTTGGCATGATGCTCTCCATTGAAAAGCGTTTGCGCCTTTTCAACGTCCTGCCGGCAATCGAAGTTGCGCAAATTCTGACCGAAGCCTGCGGTTTGGCGCGCCTTGTTAACCTGGAGCAATATTGCCGCCGGGAGCCGCGCTATACCATCGACCGAAGCAGACCCGCTATGGTCGTCGTCGCAAAGCCGATGGCGCTGTCGGATATGCCATAGGGGATGAAAAGCTCGTGACCGATCGCGAGCGCGCCGCAGGTATAGACGACATTCGGCACATAGCCCTCACGGTCGCTTTCCGCGGCCGACAGGATCGGACAGGCGGTGCGTCCCAGGATTTTCGAGGGATCTTCCTTGTCGAGCAGCGCCGCGCCGAGGCTATATTTGCGCATCGGCCCGACGCCGTGGGTGAGCAATATCCAGCCCTCGTCGCATTCGATCGGGCTACCGCAATTGCCCATCTGCACGAACTCCCACGGGAAAGCCGGACTCAGCAGCGGCCGCCCTTCGTCATCCCAGTTGGTCAGACTATCGGATTCGAGCAGGGTGATATTCTTGCCATCCTGCCGCCCGACCATCAGATAACGTCCGCCGACCTTGCGCGGGAACAGTCCCATTCCCTTGTTGCGGGCGGCGCGGCCCGAGAGCGGTTCGAGACAGAAGGTCGCGAAATCGTTCGTGCGAAGCAATTCGGAACGGATCGAATGACCCGAATAGGCCGTGTACGTGCCGAGATATTCCGTACTTCCATCGTCATGCGCGAAGCGGACAAGCCGCAAATCCTCGAGGCCGTTGCGCTGTGCCTCGGTGACCGGAAACAGCACGCTGTTCGAGATCGGGCTGTCGGGTTGACGATGCACCGTCACGGCATCGTCGGGACCGAGATGATGGCGGTCGTCGACCACTGCGGCCATAGCCGGCCCCGATTGCGGCCATAGCGCGAATTCGCCGTCGGGCCCGACGATCCCCTCGCGAAACGCGACCGAACTGATATGCCCCTCGCCCACGGCGCGCATCGACATGACGAACCGCAGCTGCTCGGCGCCAAGACCGCTCTGATCGGGATGCAGCACGATGCTCGGGTTCATCAAGGCGGCCGCGGCATAGCTATATTCGTGACAGAAATAGGCGCCGATCAGCCGGCGCTTGACCGGCGAAACCGCGCCTTCCTCAAGCCCCAGATCCTCGGCGATCTCGGCGAAGCGCTCGTCGAATATCCGTCCGATCTGCCAGTGCCGTTCCGAAAAATCCTTCCAGACCATCCCGAGTTCGACTTCGGCCTGCTCCTCGTCCAGCCGCAGGATATCACGCACAAGTTGCTCGGACCGCGACGGCTCCGAGACATTCGATTGCCAAGCCAAGTGAAAGGGACGCAGCACCACCCGCGATGGGTCCGCCGTGAGCTTTTCGCGGAGGATATGGAGCGGAGTCTGGTCGGGTCGGCAATGAAGCATGGGCGCCTGCAAAATCCTCATCTGCCCCCCTCACCCAGAATGTTTTGCCGGGGCGCGATAAGCAAGCCCAAACCGGACGGGCCGCCGCGATAATAGGGCGATAATGCTATGCGGCGGGATCGCCCTCAACGAGCGGCTCGTCGGCCGCAAGGATGAGATCATAGCCGTCGGCGGCGGCGAGAAGGGCTATTTCGCGCCCGATACCGCTCGATGCGCCGGTGACGATCGCGAGTTTGCGCTCAGGCATGCGCCATCTCCTGCAAAGCCTGCACCGCGCCCTTTTCAAGCCCGGGTTTGAGGACGATCTTGGTGTAGCGGTCCTGTTCATCATGCCAGTGCCGGTACATTTCGGCGGCATCCTCGAGCGGCGCGTGGTGCGAGATCAGCGAGATCGTGTCGAATTTGCCATCGCGGATCATGTCGAGCAGCTCGCCGGTGTAACGCTGGACGTGGGTTTGTCCGCTCTTCACGGTCAGCCCCTTCTCCATCAGCTGGCCGAGCGGGAATTTATCCGCAAAGCCCCATAGACGCCGGGGATCGAGAGCCGGCCGCCCTTGCGGCACGCGAGGATCGCTTGGCGCAGGGCATGCGGGCGCTCGGTCGTGAGGAAGAATTTGGCCTTCACCTGATCGAGAACATTATCGACGGTGAAGCCGTGGCTTTCCATGCCGACACAGTCGATGCAGGCATCGGGTCCGACGCCGCCCGTCATCTCGTCGAGCGCCTCGCGGACATCGACCTCACCATAATCGAGGATCTCGGCGCCATATTTCTTCGCGAGCGCAAGCCGGGTCGGAAAATGGTCGATCGCGATCACGCGCGCGGCACCGAGCAGGAGCGCCGACTGGATCGTGAACAGCCCGACCGGACCACAGCCCCAGACCGCGACGGTATCGCCGGGTTCGATGTCGGCGTTGACCGCGGCCTGCCAGCCGGTCGGAAGAATATCGGACAGGAAAAGGACTTCATCATCCGGCATGCGTCGGGAATGACGACGGGACCGACGTCGGAATAGGGCACACGCACATATTCGGCCTGCCCGCCGGCATAGCCACCGGTCAGATGGGCATAGCCGAAGGCGCCGCCCATCGCATGACCCATCATCAGCTCGGAAGCGTCGCGCGTTTCCGACGGGTTGCTGTTGTCGCAGGCGCTATATTGCTGCCGTTCGCAAAAGAAGCACTGACCGCAGCTGATCGTAAAAGGCACAACGACGCGTTGTCCCTTCTTGAGCGTCGAGCTCGCTCCGACCTCGACCACTTCGCCCATGAATTCATGTCCGACGACGTCGCCGGCGCGCATCCCGGGAATATAGCCGTCATAGAGATGCAGATCCGATCCGCAGATCGCGGTCGATGTCACGCGCAGGATCGCATCGCGCGGATTGACGATTTCGGGATCGGGCACGGTTTCGACGCTGATGTTGTGGCGTCCTTGCCAGGTTACGGCGCGCATGGCCTTCTCCTCAGATATGGGGTTCGGTGGGACGTTCGGACGATCGCGCCGAGGGCGACGCGTTGCTCGTCACCTCGCCGGTCTCCATCAGCTGCTTGAAGCGATGAAGGTCGCGGCGCGCCTGCACTTCAGGTTCGCGCTGGAGAATCTTGGCGGCAAGGCGGCCGAGCTTTCCGGCCGGCGGGTCATAGGCAAGGATCAGGCTCACGAATGTTCCGCGCCGCCGGGCGCATCGACAAACCGTACCTCGCCGCTGTTTGCGACATCGGAGGCAGGGGTGCTTTGCCAGTAGATCGCCTCGCCCTCGACCCTTTCGGTCACCCGGTTCACGAGCGTTACCTCGCGTCCCGCCGGCCCCTTGATCGTCCATTCGGAGACATCGTCGCTGCGATCTTCGACCGAGACGACATTCTCCATGAATTCGGGAAAGCGCGTCACCTGCCATGCGGCGAACAGCTCTTCGCGCGGGCGATTGATCAGCAAGGATTTCCCGAAAAGCGCGCGATCCGATTGGCGCGCCTTCGTCCAGTTCGGCGCGTCGGATGGAAGCTCCGGTCGATCCGCTCTATTACGGCGTTGCCAGAGTGCTATCCCCACGCCGGCGGCGGCAAGCCCGACGCCGGCAGCGGCCAGCAAGACCGGATCGGGCTTCGAACTCTTCTGGAAATAGGACATGATATTCTCCCAGCCCGGACAAGCCGGGCGTCACACAAACAACCAGAGACGAAGGCGACCGACCCTAGCGGCTACCGCCGACGGGCGCGTCGGCGCCCTGCTGCGGGCCATGATCGCCAGGCGTTTGGGCCGAGCCGCCCCCGCCCTGGGGATCGGCATCATAATCCTCGGCATTGCCCTTGCCGCCGGCGCCCGCACCGCTTCCCGTCGCGGGGCTGCTTCCCTTGCCGGCGCGGCGGCCGCGATTGGCGGCAGCATCGTCGAGACCGGCGCGCTGATCCTCGGGATAATCCTCGGGCCGAACCGTGCCGACATTGTCGCGGTCCTCGACCTTCTCGGGTTTCAGCGATCCCGGCGTCGGCGCAACCGGCTCGTTCAGGGCGTCGGGCCGGGCGTCGCCCAGCGGTCCGCGAGGCACCGTATCACCGGGCACCGGCCGGCTCCGCAGCCGAAAGCTTCTGAAGTTCGGCGATATGGGTTTCGACGACCGGCACGATTTCGCCGGCTGCCCTCTTGAGGCTGTCGGTGTCGCCGTTGGTCGAATAGGCGCGATGGAGCGCGAGCGCGGCATCGTGCGCGGTCTTCTGGTGACGAAGATAGACGCCGTCGATCGTGGCAGCATCGGCATTCTTGATGTCGTCCAGCATCTTCTGCTGATCGGGATCGAGCGTGGGCGGGGTCGCTTCGATCGAAGCACTGCCGGCCGCGGCCTTGATCTTCGCGGTCGATTTTCCGTGATTGTCGATCATCATCTGCGCAAAGGCTTTGACGTCGGCGCGCTTCGACTTGGCCAGCAAGGCCCTGGACGATTCGATCTCCCACATATCGCCCGCACCGGCCTTCGCGACATAGCCTGCGGCATCGGTCGGCGCTCCCGGCGCACCGGCCGGCGCCGGCGCTTCCATGCCGGTATCGGTCGCCGCGGTGTCGGCCGCGACGGGTGTGGTCTCGGTTTCGGGCGAATTGCACGCAGCGAGCATGGCAGTAGCCGCCAGCAGAATGAATTTATTCAACGACCGTCTCCCAATGGCCCCGCTCGCTCAAGCAACGAGGCCTTGGCGCCATGGTTCCGAGAATAAGCAGCCCCACTCCCTAAATGTCCGGCAATGCCAACATAGATCAGGATTTGGTCGCTGGCTCCCACCGCAGGATGAGACGGCCGTTGGCCGGCACGAGGAAATCGATGCGGTCGTCGGATTGCGAGGCGGGACGGAGCCGGTCGCCTCCCGGCAAGGTTATAGCGGCGCTACGCAGCTTGCGAAATTTACGGCGGACGAAACTGATCAGCGCCGTGCAGGTCTCTCCGCCGTCGAGCGTCAGGCTGAGCGAAGTGTCCCCGGCACGCTCGCATGCCCGCACGAAGTGATCGCAAAAGATGAGAAAGGGGGCGCCCTCGACACGGTGGAAGGCGCGCGTCGCAAAAACCATCGCAGCGCCCGCGCCGTAGATTTCCTGACCAACCTGCCCGGCGGGCTGCCCATCGGCGTAAAGATCCTCCAGCGGAAAAGAGAGCCGCCGGTCGACATGGCCATTATTCTCGCGTTGCCGCTCCGCCACCGCCTCCGTGGGAAGCGCGTCCGGATAATAATACCAGGCGCGATCGAGCGCATATTTGCAATATTCGGCAATGAGCATGCGCGCGGCCGGCTCGAGATCGGGTCCGCTGTCGGAGAGATAATGTTCGAAGGCGGTATAGCTGTCGAAACATTCGTAGATCGCCATATAGGGCGCATCCTGCAGCGCGGTTACCCCAAGGAAATTCGAAAAATGCCGGGCGTGACCGATCCGGCTCTCCCAGATCTCGCTGTTGTGAAAGAAGCTCGCGAGATAGACATAGCTTTGCTGAAGATAGACGTCGCGAGCGGTGATCCGCCACAGGCGCATGCACGCCGCGGCGCCCCAGGCGGTCAGGTTAGCCTGATAATTGATCCCGAAGCCAAGGCCGACGGCGGCTTCGATCGCAGCGCAAGCCTCGTCCAGATAGGCCTTCTCGTCGGTGAGCTTAAAAGCCTGCAGCATCACCCATGCGTAGATGCCGCCGACATCGGTCTGCCCGCGGCCGTCAGCGCCCGCGCTTTCCTCGATCACCGAAAAATCGCCGGCCTTGTACTGGATCGGCCATTTATAGTCGAAATGATGTGCGGCCCGGATGCCATAGCCCAGCGATTTCAGAAACAGCCGCCGCGCGGCCTTGTCGCCATCGAGCGCGACGCGGCCGAGGTTGAGCAGCGGGTGATAGAGATACCAGCTGTCGACCGCATCGGCATCCTTGTCGTCGCCGACATTGGGAAGATAGCGGCCGAGCATTCCGCGCTTCGTATCGAAGAATTTGCTCATCCCGGCGAAAAACTCGGTCGCCAGCGGGTGCGCCTCCCCTCTCCATTTTCCCCAATCATGAATGGCCTGGACAATCGACATCTGCACCATCGCATCGGGATATTCAGCGGCGGTATAGGGATGCACATAGCGGTGACCATAATGGCGGATCGTCGCCTCGGGCGCCGTGTCGAGATCGTGCAGCGTGCGCTCGGCCCGCGCAACCCAGTCGTGAAAATCCGTGCCCGGCAGGTCGAGCAGGCGATAGGCGGCGCCCAGCATCTGCAGAAATTGCCGCGCGGTATCGCGTTCGTCGCCGGGGATATCGGGCCGGCCGATCAGGATCGCGTCCGACAGGATGACCTCTGTTCCTGGGGCAAGCGGTTTGGCATCGGCCGACCGGTGTGTCGGTGCAGGCGGCAGCGCAAAACCCAGTTCAGGCCACACCCCGCCGACGCTTTCATCGGGATTGGTGCCGGTCGCATCGAAATAATCGCCCAGCGCGGTCAAATTCTGGAAATAGAGAAAATTGCCAATCGCCGGACGCTCGAACCGGAAATAGACGACCCCTGCATTGAGGCCGCGCTGTACCGCCTCGACGCAGCCTGCAGCGCGAAGCGGATCGTCGCCTTCGCCGAGCGGAACGAGATCGCGAGGCGTGAAAGGAAGAAGCGCCGCCACATCGGGCTCGAGCGAGGTCGTGACACGCAGAAAGGGAAGATCGCGCGTACCCGCCTTGACGGTGATGCGCTGGGTTCCGATCGCGCTTTTGACGACCAGTCGCAGGGCATAGCCCGAAGAAGCGCGGGGCATGCTTATCTTGGCGTCGCCCGCCCACCGCGCCGCGCGGAGCGCGAGCCCGCCCGCATGACGGCCGCGAACAATCGCCCACAGCGATTCATCTATGCGGTGGAAACCAATGCGGAAATCCCCTGCTTCAGTCGATGCAAGCGGCTCGCCCAGACTTCGCGTAAAATCGCGCGCGGCCGCTAGAAGATAGGGACTGACCGGTACGTCAGACCTACGAGCGTCGGCCGCTGTCATTGATGCTCTCCAAGATGGACGCGGACGGCGCCGATCGAACCCCATGGCAGGCATTCGGCTGTGCGCATGCCATCGATTTCGGTCTCAAAGGTGGCCCCTTGCGGATCCACAGCAAGCAGACGACCGGGCCGCCATGATGCGTCGGCCTCCGCCTTGTTCAGATAGGAGACGGGCGGCGGGTTCGCACGATCCGCTGATAAAAGGCGTCCGAGGTATTGCAGCATCGACCCTCAACCAACCGCTTAGGCAGCAGCAAAGCCGGCCTTGTTCATCGCGCTTGTGATATGGGCGTTGCCCTCTGGACCAAGCGCCTTGCGAAGCTTTGGGAAAAGCTCGTCCTCTTCCATCCTTATGTGCTTTTCCAGTTCGCTCCGGAATTTGCGCACTTCGACGATCCACTCCGGACTCGACGGATCGAGTTCGGACAGATCGAAAAGATGCTGTTTTACGTAACCATGATCGTGAACCAGTTCATCGGCCTCTTCGACCTGGCCATGGGCGCGCATGGCCGGATAGACGACATTCTCCTCCTCGAAAGCGTGCTTCGACAGCGCGTGCTTCAACTGGATCAGATACATATTGCGGCGTGTCGCATTACTCTCGTCCGTCGCCTCGATCGCGTCGAAAATCTTGAGCGTGGCGCGATGCTCCGCTTTCAATCCCTCGTCCCACTCCCCTTGCACCGCCGTCACGCCCTGAACGATCGCCTTTCTACCGAAATTGGCGGCAAGACCGACGACTAGGCCGACGGCGGCGGCGCCCACGAGCACCGCCGGATGCCTAGCGAGCTCCTTCGAAGATAAAGTCATAGCAGTCATCGGATTATCCTTTGTTTTGGTCAGGGATGTTCGAGGCGCGTCTCGACGCGCATCAGCGAGACCGCGGTGCGGCGCGGCTGGGTGAGCATGAAGTGCGTTGCTGCCGCGATATCTTCGGCGCGCAGCATCTTGTCGGCGTTGATGAGTTC
The DNA here is from genome assembly GCA_015657575.1 of Sphingopyxis sp. Classification (GTDB taxonomy): domain Bacteria; phylum Pseudomonadota; class Alphaproteobacteria; order Sphingomonadales; family Sphingomonadaceae; genus Sphingopyxis. The sequence goes on along the minus strand of JACDQN010000356.1, from coordinate 22,145 downwards.
GCGCTGTTTTTCGGGCGGAAACTCGGGATATTGAAAATCTGCGCCAGTGAAGCCAGGCTCGATCAGGCCAACCTTGATATCCTCTTCGGCCAGCTCCTTGCGAAAGGAGGGCACGAAACCCTGAATGCCCGACTTTGCCGCGACATAGATCGAGCTGCCGGGCCCCTTCGAGACCGCGGACATCGACCCGATGAAAATGATGTCGCTCCCCGCGTTCATCCGCCGTGCCGCCTCCTGCGCGCAGATCAGATAGGCGGTGAGGTCCGTGTCGAGCTGGTAACGCGTTTCGCTCTCGCCGCTGTCGGCAAGCGCCGACGCCGGTATCGCGGCATTGATGACCGCGATATCGATCGCGCCCAGCCAGGCTTCGGCCGCCTCGAAAAAGCGGTCGACGTCTTCGGCGATCGCCAGATCGACATTGATGCCATCGCCTTCGCCGACCTCGTCGATGCGCTTCAACGCGTCGGCGAGATGCTCGGGTGTGCGGCCGCAGATGAACACGCGCACACCATAGCTGGCGAGAAGCACGGCGATCGCGCGCCCGATTCCGGTCGTCCCGCCGGTAATAATCGCCCGGCGGCCATCAAGACCCGGCTGCTCGGTGTGGGCGTCCTGTTCGTCGGTCATATCGGGCTCCATCGTCGCGCATTGCGCGGGGCCCCTCCCTCTTCGAAGCGACGAGCAAAGCCCGGTGAAGTTCCCGGCGACCGCAAGCCTGCCCGCCTTTTTCATGCTGCTGCTGATACAGGTTATGAATCGGCAAAAGGATGCCCGACCGATTGGCGTGGCGTCCCGCGCGGATCAAGCCGTCGCGGCGGGCGGAGCCATGGGCTGCCTTTCCGTCGCGCCGGGCAAATCGGTCGTGGGAAGAAGCTTCCACATATTGGCGCCCGATTTGGTCATGCGCGCCAGAAGCTTCGCACCTTCCCATAGTTCCACATGGACGCCATCGGCTTCATTGCGGGCGATCTGAAAGGCGTGATCGGGACTTTCGGCGTGAAAATCGACCCGGCGCGGCCGAGTGTCGGTACTATTTTTCATAACCATATGGAACGGACGCATGGCGCATCTCCTCCGTGTCGGGAGCAGCGCTACCAGGCTCTCGGCATGTCATCGATCGGCTGGCCGTAACAACGGGGACTGCGGGTATTGCCGGAACCACGAAAAGCCGATCAGGTGGGGCCGCAGTCGTCAGCCCTAGAATAAGCCGATTTTTTTAAAACTCCCTGATCTGCATCAGGAATCGCAAAAACAATGCGGAACAAAGCCCAACCAACTGTCAAGACACGATTATTTCTTCCGAAAGTTCGAAAAGCTGCCCGATCAGTCCGGAGAAGCGGTCGGCAAAACGTCCGCCACCCGTACCGGCTCGCGGCCGATCTGTCCGGCCAGCGCCAAGGGATCGTAAAGCTGCACCCGTCCGCCGGTTACTTCGAGCAGTCCGGCGCGCCGGGCGTCCTGGAGCATCCGGTTGATATGGACTGCGGTCAATCCCAGCGCGTCCCCGAGTATCTCCTGCGTCAGCGGCATGTCGAAGCCGGTTTGCGTCACCAGACCGGCACGCGACAGACGTTCGTGAAGTTCGAGAAACAGGCTGTAAATTCGCTCCATGGCGCTCATGCGGCCAAGTCTCACGATCTGCTCGAGAAGATAGGCCTCTTCGAGAGCCGCGCTCATCGCATATACCGTGTCCAACGCGGCGGTGTCAGGTGCGGGACAGATTTCGACTTCGGTCAATGTAGTAACCGTGGAGACGGCAAGCGGCGCCGGCTGGCGGCAATAACCGACCAGATCGCCCGGAAGGAGGAAGCTCAGAAACTGCCTCCGCCCGTCGGCGAAAATCTTGACCCGGGCCGCCCAGCCCCTGACTAGCAGTTGCGCTCCGGCAATCGGCTTGCCTTCACCAAGGATATCGCGCCGGCGCCTGATTTTCTGGGATTTTGCAAGCGCCGCGTCGATCGCCTCGAACGACCAGGTATCGAGCGGCGCGAGCGAAGCGAGACGGCGCAACGCGGGCGGAGCCCCCGTCATGGGAAGCTTCTCCGTCATGCTGCCTTGCCACCGGCGAAAAGCGGACCCGCCACGCCGGACGAGGGCGCCTCGACAGGATGATACCCCAACCGCGACATGCCGCTGCCGCGGCCAACCGTGCGACGGAAGACAATGCTCCTCGCGCCCTTGAAACTGATTCCGGCGCCGAGTTCGTCTGCCGGCGCCCCTTCGCGATATCTCATTCCCAAACCTTGATGGACCGAGCGAACCGCGACGGCGGACACCCCCTGTTCAAGTCATCTAGGATGAAGCTGCGAACCGTCTCCATAAACCATGTTAGCGGTCGTGCATGTCAGGCTTGGCAAGCCGGGGCAGAAGAGAATGGGACGAGGGAGCGTAGGGCGCCTCGCCCGGATCAGACGGGCGTCCCGATCACCTCATCACTGTCCGCCGCATAAACCGCCAGACGGGAAATCATCTCTTCCCGCTCCGCAGCAGCCGCAGCCAGAGCCCGGCACATGGGGCGCCCCCTTTCCGGGACAGCACCCTGATCGAGCATTTCACCCAACTCCCTGATCAGCTCTAGCTCGCGTCGCGTCTCGGCGAGAAAGATATCGCAAATCCCTCGCGCCTGTTCAGCATCGCCGCCGCCTGCAGCGATCGCGCACGAGCGGAAGCTTCGTTTCATGGCACTGCCAGCCGTCGTGCAAGCGCCAGCGCATCGCCGAGCGCCGCCGAAGAGGCGGTGTTGTCAAAAATGCACCACGCGTCTTCCTGTCGTCCGGCAACAATCCGTTCCGCATAGCCATCAAGCCCGTCCGGACCATAGGCAGAGCGGTACATCTGAGGTGAACCGTGGAGACGCCAATAAGTAAAGCCGCGCCATCCGCCGGGATTGGCAGCATTCGGAACGGGCGCCGGGTCGGCCGCGACGCGCGCGACGCGATGGCGCTCAAGCAGATCGTCCGCCGCTGGATCGAACCAGCTGCGATGCCGCGGCTCGCACGCGATCCGGGCTGAAGTCGCCGCGCCCAGGATCCGGAAAAAGGATTTCGCCGTAGCCGCATCATAGACAAGCGTCGGAGGCAGCTGGACGAGAAAAACGGCCAGCTTTTCGCCAAGATCCTTCGTCTCTTCGATCAGCGCGGCGACCAGCTCTCCGCAATCCTCAAGCCGGCGCTCATGCGTGATCGAGCGCGGAATCTTGACCGAAAAGCGGAAATCGCTTGGCACCAACTCACCCCACCGCGCCCAGGTCGATGCGCGGTGCGAGCGGTAGAAGGAGGAATTGACCTCCACGCAGGAGAGCCGGTGCGCGTATCGCGCCAGCCCCATGCCTTCGGGTGGGAATTCCCCTGCATAGCGCGAGGCGATGCTCCAGCCCGCGGTACCGATCCTGATGCTCATCCCTTCTCAACGCTCGAAGCGCCCGGAGCGATGCCAAGGAAAATCTTGATCCATGTTGGTCGTCTCGCGCGAAAACCGCGCCATAGACACCCGTCGCGGAACCCGATTGTGTCAGGTTACGTTCTCTTTGCGACCTGAACCGGAGGGGCTGAATGCTGCGCATATTGCCGAGCGTACCGAGCGAGATTGCCTTCCTTTACGACGGCGGGGAAATGGGCCGGCTGATCGCCGATCATGACTGGGCCGCAACGCCGATCGGCCCGATCTCCGGGTGGCCGCAGAGCCTGCGCGCGATCGTCGCATTCATGATCCATTCGCCCGTGCCGCTCGTCCTCCTGTGGGGCGAGGAAGGGACGATGCTGTACAATGACGGCTATTCGGTCTTTGCCGCCCAAAATCATCCCCGCCTGCTCGGATCGCCGGTGCGCATTGGCTGGCCCGAGGTGGCCGACTTCAACGACAATGTCATGAAGGTGGGGCTTGCCGGCGGAACATTGGCGTACAAGGACCATGTGCTGCGCCTCAATCGCACCGGCCGCTTCGAAGATGTCTGGCTCGATCTCGATTATTCCCCCGTCTACGATGACGACGGCGTTCCAGCCGGCGTGCTGGCGATCGTCATCGAAACGACCGAGGCGGTCAAGGCGACCCACGCGTTCCGCGCCAGCGAAACGCGGCTGCGCTTCCTCGACCGGCTGGGACGCGAAACCGCCGCCAGCCCCGATGCCGATGAAATCCTGCGGGTCACAACGCGCATGGTCGGGGAGCAACTCGGCGTCTCGATCTGTGCCTATGCCGGCATGGACAGCGACCAGGACGGCTTCACGATCCGGGGCGACTGGTTCGCCCCCGGATTACAGTCGATCGTCGGGCATTACCGCCTCTCCGACTTCGGCGAGCTTGCCGTCAGCAACCTGCGCGCCGGCCGCCCTCTTGTCATCAATGACAACCGCACCGAAATTCCGCCCGAGGCCGCGGCGACGTTCCAGGCGATCGGGATCGCCGCTACGATATGCATGCCATTGGTGAAGGACGGCCGGCTCACGGCGCTGATGGCGATCCATCACCGCGAGCCGCATCGTTGGACGAGCGAGGAATTGTCGACGATCCGCGAGGTTACCGACCGCAGCTGGGCGCATATCGAACGAGTCAGGATCGATGCCGAGCTTCGTGCGACGGCCGAGCGGCTTCGCGATCTCAACGAAACGCTCGAACACCGGGTCGAGGAACGCTCGGCCGCGCTCGAGCGAAGCCAGACGCAATTCCGCCTGCTCGTCCAGGGTGTCACCGACTATGCCATCTACATGCTCGACGATGTCGGCCAGGTCACGAGCTGGAACGCCGGCGCCGAGCGCATCAAAGGCTATACGCCCGACGAGATCATCGGGCATCATTTCTCTTCCTTTTACGAGGAGCAGGACCGCGCGGCGGGCGAACCGCAGCGGGCGCTCGAGACTGCGCGGCGCGAAGGTCGTTTCGCGGCAGAGGGATGGCGCGTCCGTAAGGACGGGACACGATTCCGGGCGAGCGTCGTCATCGACGCCATCCACGACGACGAGGGCAACCCCGTCGGTTTTGCCAAGATCACGCGCGACGTTACCGAACGCGAGGAAGCGCTGCACGAACTGGAGATTGCGCGCGAGGCATTGTTCCAGTCGCAGAAGATGGAGGCCATCGGCCAGCTCACGGGCGGCGTCGCGCACGACTTCAACAATCTGCTGGCGGCCATTCACGGCAGCCTCGAGTTGCTGCGCAAGCGCACCGGCGATGATCCGCAGGCGCTGAGATTGCTCGACAACAGCCTCAAGGCGGCCGAACGCGGCGCGGCGCTCACGCAGCGCATGCTCGCCTTCGCGCGAAGACAGGAACTTGCGACCGAGCATGTCGCGATCGATCCGCTCGTGACCGGCGTGATGGATCTGATTCAGCGGTCGCTCGGTCCGACCTTTACCGTGGGGACGCGGTTCCCCGACGATCTGCCGGCGGTCACGGCTGACGTGCATCAGCTCGAAATGGCGCTGCTCAACCTGGCGGTCAACGCGCGCGACGCGATGCCCGAAGGAGGAACCATCGTCATCGATGCCGCGGAGCGCCATGTCCCGACCGGCGAGATACCCGAGCTTCACGCCGGATATTATGTCCGCCTGACCGTGACCGATCAGGGGAGCGGGATGGACGCCGAAACGCTCGCGCGCGCGGCGGATCCCTTTTTCACCACCAAGGGCGTCGGCAAGGGCACCGGGCTCGGCCTGTCGATGGTGCACGGCTTCGCCCGGCAGCTCGGCGGCGCGCTGCAGCTCGAAAGCACGCCGGGCAAAGGGACGCGCGCACATATCTGGCTACCCGTCAGCATCGATGCATCGGCGATGGCGGCCCGGGAAGACGAGACCGCCCTGCCCGACCCCGCGCGACGCCGGCGCATTCTCGTCGTCGACGATGATGCGATCATCCTGATGAACACCGCCGCCTTGCTCGAAGACCTTGGCCACGAAGTGATCGAAGCCGGCTCGGGCGACGAGGCGCTTCAACTGATGGCGGCGCACCCCGACGTCGACCTGATCATTACCGATCAGGCCATGCCGGGCATGACCGGCAGCCAGCTTATCGCCGCTGTTCGAAGCGAGCGTCCCGAGCTGCCGGTCATTCTCGCAACGGGCTATGGCGAAACGCCGATCGACGGAAACCAGGCCGTCCAGCGCCTCGGCAAGCCTTTCGGTCAAAAGGAACTTCAGCGCGCGGTTGCCGCCGCCGGCGGCTGAAGGAACTTCTCGCCGGCCCGCCACTTGTATCGAAGGGGCAAGGAGACACGATGCCCGCTCAGCTCAACGCCACCGCGATCAATTGCTCGCTGTCCGCCAAGGGGCGCGAGAGTTCGACAGACGCCATGATTGCCGTGCTCGCTGAAGAATTTGCCGCGCAGGATGTGACGGTATCGGCCCCGATCCGCATCGCGGCTCATACGGTAAAATGGGGGGTCAGCTCCAACGAGGGCGACGGGGACGAATGGCCGCGCATTCGCGAGCAGATCCTTGCCGCCGATATTCTCATATTCGGCACGCCGATCTGGATGGGACAGCCGTCGAGTGTCGCCAAGCTCGTACTCGAACGGATGGACGCCTTCCTCGACGAGACCGACGAACAGGGCCGCATGCCCAGCTATTCGAAAGTCGCGGTCGCTGCGATCGTCGGCAACGAGGATGGCGCGCATCATGTCTGTTCGCAGCTCTTCCAGGCCCTGAACGACGTCGGCTGGACGATCCCTGCGGTCGGGGGCTGCTATTGGGTCGGCGAGGCAATGGGGTCGACCGACTTCAAGGACCTGGAACACCGGCCGCGTATGATCAGCAAGACCGCGAAGATGGTCGCGGCCAATGCCACGCATCTTGCCGGACTGCTTAAAAAATCACCCTATCCCGGCTAAGCCTGAGTGATGGGCGACCTGACCGAATCGTCGATGCAGCCCCGCGACCAGCCGAGCGGCGGCCAGCCCTCCGGAATCGGCCATGTGAAAGCCAATATCTCTATGGCGCGCTCTTCGCGAACCTCGGCATCGCGGTCGCAAAGTTCGTCGCCGCCGCCATCAGCGGCTCCTCTTCGATGCTTTCCGAAGGCGTGCATTCGCTCGTCGACAGCGGCAACCAGTTCCTGCTCCTTTACGGACAAGCGAAGGCGAAACGCCCCGCCGATGCCCGGCATCCGTTCGGCTATGGCCGCGAGCTCTATTTCTGGGCATTCGTCGTCGCGATCCTCATCTTCGCGGTCGGCGCCGGCATTTCGATCTATGAGGGCTGGATTCATTGTCGCAACCCCGAACCGCTGCGCGATCCGACGATCAACTATATCGTGCTGGCTGTCGCCTTTCTCCTCGAAGGGGCTTCGTGGACGATCGCAGTGCGCGAATTCAACCGCGGCCGTGGCGGCCAGGGGTGGTGGCAGGCGGTTCGCCGCTCCAAGGATCCGGCGGGTTTCATCGTGCTGTTCGAGGACAGCGCGGCGCTAGCCGGCCTGCTGATCGCAGCGCTCGGAATCTGGGCAAGCCATGCAACCGGCGACCCGCGGATCGACGGGATCGCATCGATCGCGATCGGGCTCATCCTGGCGACCGTCGCGATCCTTCTTGCGCGCGAGGCCAAGGAACTGCTGATCGGCGAGGCCGCCGACCCGGCGCTGATCGCAACGATCTGGCGCATCGTCGAAAGCCAGCAAAAGATAAGCGCCGTCAACCATGTGCGCACGATCCATACCGCACCCGAATCCATCTTCGTCGCGGTCAGTGCCGATTTCGAAGATGATTTGCCAATGGGCGAAGCCGAAACGCTGATCGAGACGATCGAGGTTCAGCTCAAGGCCGCCTCCCCGATGATCAGTTCGATCTATATTCGCCCCGAAAAGCGCGAAGAGGCGCTGGTCCAGCCAAGACCCGCCAGGTGACGCAGACCGGGCAGGCGCACCCGCCTGAGTCCCCGAGTTGTTCAGCAGCGGCCGGTTCCCGCGACATCATAAACACAGGTTAGATTTTTGTCCCTTGGCGAGCAGCCAGCGGGGACGTCACGCCACGGCGAGTATGCGCGGCCTGTCGTGCGGCGGCACGTCGATCTGAAGGTAGCGCCGGTCGAAATCGGCAACTTCGACAAGCCCCTGCCAGTCCAATATCCTGACCTCGCGCCGGACCACTTCGGCAAACCCGTCATCGCGGAGCGCCTTCAGGATGCGGTTGACATGTACGGCGGTCAGCCCGGTCGCATCCGCAAGCTGGTGCTGCGTCACGGCAAAGGGAAAGCGGATCACGCCCTCCTCCATCGGTGCCTTGAGCCGGGTCGCGATCTCGCAGATCAGATGGCCGATCCGTGCTTTCGCGTCACGACGACCGACATTGACCACCCATTGCGAGAGAATGGCGGTATCAACCATACAGTCGCGCCAGAAGGCCTCGGCCAAGGCAGGCAATCGAGCTGCAGCCGAGCGGATCGCTTCATGCGGGATCCGCATGATCGTCGTGAGCGAGAGGGCCTGCAGCGCAGACGTCGTGCGAGTCTGCACGACCGAATGCATATCGGCCATATCGCCCGGAACATGGATTGCAGTAATCTGCCGCGCGCCATTGGCGCTCTGGTCGAAGCGACCTGCGAAGCCGTCGACGATCAGGCAAGCCTGATCGACATCCTCGCCGAGTCCGACGAAATCCTCATTCGGCCGGACATTCTCATAATGGCATGGCAAATCGAGGATGGCTTCCTGCTCCTCTTCGGTCAGAATCGACCGGCTGAGAAGCCGGTCGAGATAGCGCTGGAGATCGAGCCGGTCTGCATATCGCATGACGCTCTCCCGTCAAAAGCAAGCGGGAGTATTTCTCTCTCAGTCACCGAAGCCTGCGGGGGAGGGTCCTGTTCGGCGATGGCGTTTTATAACACGGATCAGCTTTTTCGCATAATCCTGCCGGCGGTTTTCGGTCGTTCAAACGATGATCCGCAACGCCTCGTCGCAATCGATGGCCCCGACCGGCCGATGGCGATCATCGTCGATTTCGATCGCACAGCGTCGGTCGAGAAAGCCGCTCCGGACGTCGCTAGCCAACATTTCTCGCAAGGCGTCGATCGCCCGCATGCGGGCGGTCTCGACGTCAATCAGGTCAAGCCCTTCCTCATCTTCAAGGAAATCCTGACCTTTGCGGAAATGAAAATAATACCGCGCCATGACGTCTTATACTGCATCTCGGGTGAACCTCCCACAACCGGCATCGCCACCTCGCGCGAAAATACTGGCCCACTTAACCTAGATAAATGCTGAAGAAATTTCTCCTGGCTTTGGCTTGAAAAAGAGCAGCCAACAGGAATTTTCGGCGTTTCCCTCCCTATGGAAACCCAATTTCTCGATAGCGAGCAGCGTCCTTCCCACTCTGATCAATTCCGAACCTTCATCGCTCACGCCGACTTTCCCTGCGTCGGTGCGAAGTCGGCACTGGCGAGCGGCTTGCTCCGCACCATAGCCGCGCGCGATCTTACGAGCAGCTGGAACGACCTCGAGATTCACCGCGAACTCATGGAATGGGCCAGGGCCTACAGGGCAGACCCTTCCGGACTGCGAAGTCTCGCCGTGATCTTCGATACGCCCGGCGATCTTGACGAGAAAGCCTTCGAGCAGGCGCTCTGGGAGCGCATCCAGAGCCTCGCCGACAAGGACGCCTGGAAGGGCCTCCCCTACGATCCGCGCGTTTGCCCCGATCCTGAAAACCCTCATTTTTCCTTGAGCTTCGGCGGAGAAGCCTTCTTCGTCATTGGCCTTCATCCGGGAGCATCGCGGCCGGCGCGCCGGTTTTCGAAACCCGTGCTCGTCTTCAATCTCCACGACCAGTTCGAACGCCTTCGCGCGGACGGCCGCTACGAGCGCATGCGCGAGCGAATTCTTGCCCGCGATGCGGAACTTGCCGGCAGCACCAACCCGATGCTGGCGCGCCACGGCGAAGCGAGCGAGGCTGCGCAGTATAGCGGCCGCGTCGTCCAGAATGACTGGAAATGCCCATTTAAAGACCCGAGAGCCGATGATGACGATTGAAATCCCCCCGAGAAGCGGCGCGGCCTTCACCCTCCACCGCGGCGAGGTGCTGAAAGTGATCGATCCCGAAGGCGGCCAGGTCAGCGACATGGTCGCATTCATGGCCGACGATGCGCGCGAGAGCCTGTCGAACGGCCGCACGTTCGATTATGAGGAGACGATCCGCCCGACGACGGGCAACCGTCTCTGGTCGAACCGGTCGAGACCGATGCTCGAGATCATCGAAGACAGCGCCGGCGTTCACGACTTCCTGCTCACGCCCTGCAGCGAGGCGACCTTTCGCCATTTCTATCCGGACCGGCCGGTCCACCGCGGCTGCTATGGCAATCTCGTCGAAGCGCTGACGCCGCACGCGATCGCCCCCGATGCCATCCCGACAGCCTTCAATATCTTCATGAATGTGCCCGTCGGCGCTGACGGCAGGATCAAGGTCGAGCCGCCGGGTACGAAAGCCGGAGACTTCATCCGCCTCCGCGCGCTCGAGGATCTGATCGTCGGGCTGACCGCTTGTTCGGCCTATGACAGCTGCGGAGGAAGCTTCAAGCCCATCCACTATGCGATCGAGGTTGAAGCGCCGCCGATTTCCTGAAAGGCCGCAGATCATGATCGCGGGTCGGCCGATCGACCGACCACGCCAACCTTTTCGGAGATCGCCTGCACATCGAGTGCCGAGACAAGGACGGCGAAACGAACGCGTCCCTCCCCATCGGTCACCTCGATGCGAAGACCGCGATCTGCGACGAGCATGTCGGGGTCGTCGCCGAGCAGGTTCCCTCCGTAACGGACCGCTTCGCGCCGCGCGGCGGCATCATCGGCAAGCTCGATGCCTTCGTCATCGATATGCCGGACGCCATCGCTGGTATGAAAGAAGTAGCGGGGCATAGCCGATCCTCGATCCGAAAACACCGAACAGACTGGGGCATCTGCCATCAACTCAGGAGGCCGGGAAATTGTTGCGATGGAGATAGATATCCGAGAAGTCCGAGATATCTTCCAGCTTCGCCAGGTCGACGATATGAAGCCGGCGCCCCGACCGGATCGCACCTTTCGCCTCGAGCGTTTCAGCATGCGGTTGATATGGACCGGGGTCAGCCCGAGAAGATCGGCGAGCTGCTCCTGCTTGATCGGCACCTCATAACCTTCGAGCGGCGCCCCGGCGATCTCGTCGATGCGGTAATAAAGCTCGCACAGGAGGTGGGCGAGCCGCGCCTCGGCGTTGCGCCGCCCGATGTTGAGCAGCCATTCGCGGCTGATCGACCCTTCGAGAATCGTGTCGACGAGCAGGGCTCGCGCGACTGGAGGGCGGTCATCAGCCAGCGCCTCGATCGCACGCAACGGCACGCTCGCGAGAACGACGGGCGTCAAAGCACGAATGTCATGGTCGGCGGTGTGCAAATAAGCCGACTGGAAATCCAATGCGTCGCCTGGAACCTTCAGGGCAACGATCTGGCGCCCGCCGTCTGCCGCAACCTTGTAGCGGTACGTGAATCCGTCGAGAAGGATCGGACACACGACGGCGCGGTCACCTTCATGAAGAATCCGCGTACCGGCCTCGATATGCTGGATCTTATGCGGAAGCCTTGCGAGAGCTTCCTGGTCCACCGTCGAGAGTCGGCTGCGATTGAGCAGCTTGCGGATGAAAATACTGAGCGGTCCAAAGCCCATGTCCGCGTCATGGCGCTCCATCGGCAGACGCCGGGTCTGTTCGGCCATCGAATAATCCTTTCGGGACAGGATGCGATATCGATAGAACCGGGCGCGCGCCGCAATGTTCCGCGCTGCCAGGCGCTCGGACAAACGTCACGCATCCAAAATTTATCGGCCGTCTCCAGACACCAATTCGCCGGAAACTCACCTTGGCGAACGCGGCCGGGCAGCGATTGGACGAAAGCGCTAAAGATCGCCCATTCCAGCGCCGCAACATCTTCCGGCCCCATGCATTGTCCAGGCAACAGAAGGAGATTCGATATGGCCACCCCCCTCGCGAAGCGCCGCATCCTGATCATGGCGACCGACGGCTTCGAGCAGTCCGAACTCGAAGTGCCGCGTGACCGGCTCAAGGAAGCCGGAGCCGACGTCGCCATCGCCTCGCTCAAGGCCGGGCGGATCAAGGGCTGGAACGAGGATGACTGGGGCGACGAGGTCAATGTCGACCTGCTCGTCGGCGACGCAGATGCCGGCGATTATGACGGGCTCGTGCTCCCAGGCGGCCAGATCAACCCGGACCTCCTGCGCCTCGAGGAGAAGGCGATCGCGCTCATTCGCGACTTCGCCGCCGCCGGAAAGCCGGTTGCGGCCATCTGTCACGCGCCCTGGCTACTTATCGAGGCGGGATTGGCCAAGGGCAAGCGGATGACCGGTTACAAGTCGATCCAGACCGATGTTGCCAATGCCGGCGCCGAGGTAGTCGATGCAAAGGTGGTTGTCGATGGCAACATCATCACGAGCCGCTGTCCCGACGATCTGCCGGCGTTCTGCGACGCCATCATCGCTGCGCTGGCACCGGTCGACGCCAACAGCTGACGGCGCTCAAGCAGAAGCCCCCGGCCCTTCCGGCAAACGCGCCTGCGATAAAGTCCAGCCCGAGCTTCAGGCCTACGGGATCGACGCTATTCGCCACGCCGTGAGACACATGCGTCGTGACATCGATCCCGTTCGCTTGAGCTGGACCTCGGACATGTGAAGCGCCGCCACAGCAATCGGGGGCGGCTCACTTCATTGCCGCTGGCCGCTCCTGATCGGGCACGGGGCCGCCTCCTACTGACTCGACGCAAATCTTGGGGAGGGACGAATACCCGTGGGCATGATCGATCGAAGTACACACGCAACAGCGGTGAGGCGTCAGCCGGGCAACGCACAATTCCGCATGGCCGAAATCATCGATCGCATTTGCCGGGAGAGTGCGACCACCCAATCGCACCGGCCGCAATTATGGGACCTAACGTATTGTAATGATGTGCGATGGTGCCGCTTCAGGACTCGAACCTGTGACCCCATCATTACGAATGATGTGCTCTACCAACTGAGCTAAAGCGGCAACGAGGCGCGCCATTAACAGCGCGGCGGCGCGAAGACAAGCATCGTCGCGCAAGAATCTCGGACGGCCTAGCGCCCCGCGCGCCGCGCGTGCTCTTCTTGAGTAGCGATATCGCCAGAGCCGGGACCCGTTTGGTCTAACTTCGAGGTACAGCCCGCGATCGTCCGACACCTTGTACAGCTTGTCGCGCGGTTTGAGGGTTCGTCGCTGAGAGCCATGTGCTCGCCTCCAACCGTGCTCACGACTTGATTCCAAAATCGAGTACTAGAGGAGGACTCGAATTTCGAAAAAAAAAGCGGTGGCCCGATCGGTGACCCGGCTTGCTCTGAGATATAGTGAACATCCCGGATCACCAGCGTGTCCCGAAATGCCATAATTACCGGCATTTTTGAAGTTTTTCAGTACCCTATGGGAAGGGTACCTGGTGCCAGAAGAGTTATCGATTTTTACCGATAACTAGCTGTAATACAACATTATTTCCTGCGCCTCACGCCTAGATGACCCGGATGGTGCCCAGTTTTTTTTTGGATGAAGTGGTTCGAGTCCCGATGTCAGGTGAGGGTGCCCAAGATGTGCCCAAGCCGGTATCTTGAAGGGATCAAGATTAGCTATCTCACTAAAGCCGCTCCGCTCGCCTTCGCACAGCTTGGACCTGAAATCAAAAAAGGCGGGCCGGCGCACCGCGATGCGCTCGCCGGCCCAAACGTGAAAACTACTTCTGGAGCGCAGCGTTCGGACGCTCGGTTCCCGAGGCGAGCCGCGGGCTGCCGCCCGGGCCGACGCGATTGCGACCTCGGTGGCTTCGGTCGCGCGCGCTGCGGCCGCGGTGCGGCACTTGCGCGCAGCCGCCTGCTGGCGAAGGTCCCGAGTCATTTCCGGGCAAGCGCGTTTGATCGCCGAACGGACGCGCGTCGCGAGCGTGGCGACACCGGCATCGCTAGACAGGTCGAGATCGCCATATTCGACATTGACGCTCGTGGGCTCGAGACCCGAGACGGGCTCTGCAGCCGCGGGCACCGCAGCGATCACAAGCACGAGGGACAGCGAGGGGAGGAGAAATGCACGGCTCAATTTCATAATCGGTTCTTTCTTAGGAAAGGGAAGCCGCACCAATGCCGCCCCCCACCCCTTGACGCAGGAGATCGGTCTTTCAGGAACCGATTCCGTAACGGCATCTAAGTTTCAGAGGGCAATGGAACTGGCGGGGTAGAGCACGGCCATCTGCCCCCTGACGTCGAAGCATCCGATGTGGCCGCGATTTGCGTCCGGAAAATACCGACGCGTGCGTCTTTACATGAACGACATCACGTAGCGCATGCGTCGGGAGAGGCCGTTGCCCAAACTCTACCACTGCCGCACCAGCAAGAGCGAAGTCGCGCGCCTGACCGGGGCCGCCCCGCCGCTGCCGCTATGGCCGTCCTTCTTTCCGCGATGGTCCTCCGAAGTTTGGCCCGGCAGAAAGGCCCTCGTCGTGCGCGAATATGGCATGGGGCGATTCTGTGATCGGATGCGCTGGGCCTGCCGCACGCGCCGGGCGACGCTAAAGGGGACGAACCGTGCATCACCGCGATCTGCCACAGGGATATCTGGCACCACGATCCCGCGCTGCTCGGGACCGAGCAACGCTGCCTCATCATTCTCGACAGCTTCGCGCACGCCGAGGGTCCCGCCGGCGCGCGGACGCGGACCTATTATGGCTATGACGACATGCCGATATTCGCCTGGCCCGGGGTGTGGCGGCAGGTCGGCCGCAAGCGCGGCTTCGCCGGCATTCTTGTCGCCGGTGCCGACCCTGTCGAGGCCCGAGCAATGCCCGCGATCGTCCCGCCGGAGCATTATTCGACATGGCTGCAAGCCCAGGCTGGCATGCCCGGCTGGAACATCTTGCGCGACGCGAACCGCACGCTTTACCGCGAGGCGACCGAGCAACTTTGGGCCCGCGCGCGCTAGCTCACCAGGTGAAAGCGGCGCCGGTCGCGCATCAGGGCGCGGGATTTGCCGCCCAGCTGTTGCCGGCCACCGCGGCTACGAGCCGGTCACCCATTATGAGGCGATTGAGGTAGCAGGTCGAGCACAAGCGAAGCGATGGGACGGCCGCGCTCTCCAACCGCGCGCTCTTAACCCGGAAGTCCCGCGCATCGATATCGCTGCAGAATGTACAAACATTCTTCGATCGCCCGAACGCGATGCTCGTGCCTGCCCAGGCAGCAAGAGACCAATCAATCTGTTCGACCAGGTAGAACCAGTGCGGGCTGTGCGGCTCGACAAAATCCATGCCTGTCCCCTCTACGGGTGTCAGGCTTAGGCGGCCCGACAAGGAAGCGCCCCGGTGATATTGTAAATCGGACTTTGCCAATTTTTGCGCGCGAAGCGCCTGACGGATAAAGATTATCTCGCCGCGTCCGACCGGAGAGACGCATCACTGCGATTTTGCGAAGTCCGCACTTAACAAGGCGAGCTGTGATTCGGGCTCGTCAGTCGACTAAACTCCGCCACTGAAGACGCCACGCTGGCTCGAACGCGCTGGGCCCTTCTACCCAAATCATACGATTCCACTCCCGATATCCGACGTTGCTGCGTCTTAGAATAAGGGGGCGCATCCGATCGATCGTCCGCGCCGCGTTGACCGGAGAGACCATGATCGAGCAAGACTATCGCCCGTCGATATCCTTTCCCGAGCCGCCCGAATTCCCCAAATTGAACCGGGCCCATATGGCGCAGCTCGTCGTCGAGACCGAGAAATGCCCGTTGATCCTCTCGCGTATCCTCGAAGTCGTGAAGCAACATGACGCCCTGCCCTTCACGATCGCCACCCGCCGCGACTCGCGCGTCCAGATCGTCGAGATGGAGCTGAGCACGATACCCCAGGGCCCGGCCCTCGCGATCCTCCAGGATCTTCGCCGCCTCTCGAACGTGCGGCTCGCGCGATTTCTGCTTCCCGCCGATCAAGAACCACAAACGCCCGTCGCCGCCAAGATATGAGATCGCGGATCAGCCGATCGCGCGCGCCTCGGCATCGAACCCGCGCTCACGAAGCGCCGACAACACCTTTTCGCCGTGCGAGGCGTCCTTCAGCTCGACCACCAGATCGAGCGCCGCCCGCTTCGGGTTGAGCGCCAGGCTCATGCGTTCATGCGCCACGTCGACGATATTGGCCCCCTCTTCGGCCAAGGCGGTCGCCAGGGTCGCAAGCGCGCCAGGCTGGTCCGAGATCGGCACGTCGATCCGCATCAGCGAGCCCGAGCGGATGAGATCGCGCATGATGACATTGGCGAAGATACGCGCATCGATATTGCCGCCGGTGAGCGGCACCGCGACCCGCATCCCGGCGAACCGCTCGCGGAACTGCAGCACCGCCGCCAACCCCGCCGCACCCGCTCCTTCGCAGACCGTCTTTTCGACTGATTGCAGCAGGGCGATCGCGCGCTCGATCGACGCTTCCTCGACCACGATGATTTCGTCGACGACATCGGCGACGATCCGCCGCGTGAGGTTGCCCGCGACCTTCACCGCAATCCCCTCGGCGATCGTCACGCCATCGGGGAGCACGCCCTCTTCGCCCGCCATCGCGCGCGCCATCGACGGATAGACCGCCGATTGGACCCCGATCACCTTGACCCGCGGATTGATCGCCTTCGCCGCGATCGCAATCCCCGAGACAAGCCCGCCGCCGCCGACCGGCACGACGATGGCGTCGAGCCCCTCGACCGCCCGCATGATCTCGAGCCCGAGCGTCCCCTGCCCCGCGATCACCTCGCCATCGTCATAAGGATGGATCATCGTGTAGCCGAAATTCTGCGAATGATTTTCGGCGACCGCATAGGCCTCCACCAAGTTCGCGCCCGTCACGACGACCCGCGCGCCATGGTCGGTCGTCCGGGCGATCTTGGTCAGCGGTGTTCCCACGGGCATGACGATCATCGACCGGATGCCGAGCCGCGCCGAATGATAGGCGACTCCCTGCGCATGATTGCCCGCCGACATCGCGACCACGCCCGCCACCCGCTCGCGCGGCAACAGCCCAAGCAGCTTGTTCAAGGCTCCCCGCTCCTTGAAGCTCGCCGTGAACTGATGGTTCTCGAACTTCAGGTAGATCGAGCAGCCGCAGATGCGCGACAGCGTATGGCTCGGTAGGCAAGGCGTCGCGACGAGTTGCCCCGCCATCCGCAAGGCGGCGGCCTCGATGTCGTCAAAGGTCGGTATCTCATTATTCAAGGCCAAAGCGCGTCTCCGGTTGCAGGAGCATCGAAGACAGCGACAAGGACAAACCCACAAAGCGGTTGCCGACCGGCCGCATCGCTTCCCAAACGGGAAGCCACCACCTTTGCGTACAAGAGCGCGAGGTTGGTGCAGACGCATGACACGTCCGTCTCCAGATGCAGGCGCGCGTTACCGCACCCGAACCTAAGACGCAGCCGATCGTGATTTCAGGAACAGGCCGGAGAAAAAATAGGAGCAAGCTCCGCTAAACCCGGCCCGCGCCCCCCCCAAAAAAAATGAAGCCGCCACCGCACACGGGGAGTGCGGCGGCGGCTCCTGCTACGTGCCGGGGAAGGTCAACGCAGCAGGTTTGCGTCAGCGTCGATCACGCGCACTTCCCCGAGGTTCAACGCGCGAATCCCCGCCTCGATCTTCGAAAGGTCGCCCGCCACGATCCAGGTCAGCGCCTTGCCCGAAAGCAGCTCGGCGCCCGCGGCATTGGCGGCATCAAGCGTGACCCCGGCAATCGCCTGCGGATATTTGGCGTAATAATCCTCGGGCAGATCGTAAGAGATTTGGTCGATCACCGCGTTGGCGATGCCCGCTGACTTCGACCAAGAGCTCGACAAGCCAAGGCTGAGATTGCCTTGGGCGTCGGCGAGTTCCTTGGCGGTCAATTTCCGGTCGCTGGTCGCCCCGCGGAGCAGCGCCCCGATCTCGGTCATCGACTCCGAGGTCTTGTCCGCCTGCACCGACGCTGACGCCGTATAGAGCCGGCTGCCACGGCCACCCGATACGCCGGCGCTCGCGCCATAAGCCCAGCCCTTCTCCTCGCGCAGTTTCATATTGATGCGCGACGTGAAGCTGCCGCCGATCGCCGAGACGAACACGCCGCGCGCAGCGTTGTCGCCCTCGACGCGCCGCGGCGCGGTGACGCTCGCGGTGATGACCGACTGCGGCGCGCCAGGCTTGTCGATCAAATAGACGACCGTTTTTGCTGCATTGGCGGTCACGGGCACGATCCGTTCGGGCACGTTGCCACGCAGCCACTTGCCGAACGCCGCCTCGACCAACGGGCGAACTTCGGCGAGCGACGTGTCGCCCGACACAACGAGGGTCGCGTTATTGGGCTTGAACCAGCGGGCGTGGAAGGCGGCGAGCTTCGCGGGATCGAGCGCGGCGATATCACGCTCGCCCGTCAGCCTGCCGTAGGGCGAGTTCGCGCCATACAACAACGTTGGCGATAGACGCGCCGCGGCCTTGGCTCCGTCCTGCTTCGATGCTTCCAGCCCCGCAAGTGCGTTGGCCTTGCTCCGTTCGACGTCGGCGGCGCGATAGGCTGGATTCAAGACGACGTCGGCATAGATGTCGAGCGCCTCGCGCAGCGTCGGCTTCACCGCAGAAAGCGACACAACACTATTCTCACCGCCTCCGCCAGACGACACCGAAGCACCGAGCGCACCTAGCTGGTCCGATAGTTGTTCACCGGTCCGGGTCTTCGTACCTTCGTCCATCAGCCCCGCCGAAAATGCGCCGCCCCCGGCCGTCTCACTGGCCCAGTCGGCGGCGATGCCCGTATTCACGAGCATCGACATGTTGACCACCGGCACTCCCGGCCGCCGCGCGACAACGAGCTTCAACCCGTTCGCGAGCTCCGCCCGCTCGAGCGAAGGGAACACCGCCGGCACTGCTGCGCCAGGCTCGGGCATTTTCGATCGGTCGGCGCCTTCCGAAGACGCCGACAATTTTCCGTACGGTACCATGTGCAGAATATAGTCGCCATCGCTCAGCCAGCGCTTTGCCGCGCCTTGCAGATCGGCGGGCGTTGCGTTGCGATAGCGGTTCCACGCCACCTTCCATGCATCGGGCTCGCCCAGGAAAGTCTCGCTCTCAGCCAGAAGATTGGTCTTCCCCGAGAAGCCACCGATCGCCTCGAGACTGCGAACGAAGCCAACGACGCTTTGCGTGCGGGCTTTGTTCATTTCGATAACGCTCGGGCCGTTCGCTATAAGCTTCTTCAGTTCCTCGTCGACGATCCTCTCGATCTTCGCGAGATCAACCCCCAGGCTTCGCCGCAACCTCGATCGAAAATTGTCCACCGATTTCGCGGTTATTCACCGATGCCTCCGCCGAGGTCGCCAGCTGCTTGTCGATTACGAGGCGCTTCACCAACGGGCTCGTGCGGCTACCGGCAAGCGTCTGCGCGAAGAACTGGAGATAGTCTGTGTCGGCCGACGCATAGTCGGAGACGTTCCAGACACGTATGAACACAGGCTGCGCCGCACGGACATAGGCGGTTTCACGGACGGTGCCAGTCTTCTTTACCACCCAGCTCTTCGGCTGCGACACCGGCGCGCCCGGTCCGATGTCCCCGAAATATTTCTCTACCTTGACGAGCGCCTCTTCGGGCGTGATGTCGCCGGCGAGGACGAGCACCGCGTTCGAAGGTCCGTAATAATCGCGGAACCACTGCTTCACATCGTCGAGCGACGCAGCATCGAGATCGTCCATCGAGCCGATCGTTGAGTGGTCGTAAGGATGATCATATGGCGTAGTCGCCGCAATGATCAGATCCTGCGCCTTCGAATATGGGCTATTCTCGCCTTGACGCTTCTCGTTCTTGACGACCGCGCGCTGCTCATCGAGCTTTGCCTGATCGATCGCGCCGAGGAGATGCCCCATGCGATCACTCTCGAGCCACAGGATCGAGTCCAAAGAAGCCTTTGGCACCGTCTGGAAGTAATTGGTGCGATCGACGCTCGTCGTGCCGTTCTGGTCAGAAGCGCCGAGTTTCTCGGTCGCTTTGAAAAAGTCGTCATTGAAATGCTCCGAGCCGTTGAACATCAGATGCTCAAACAGATGCGCGAAACCCGAACGCCCCTTCGGTTCATTCTTGGACCCGACGTGGTACCAGATGTTCACCGCCACCAGCGGCGCAGATTTATCCTCGTGAACTATCAGCGTCAGCCCATTTTTGAGCACGAACTTCTTAGCCGGAACATCAACATTCAGTCCTTCTAGTGGGTCAGCGGATACGGATACGACGGCCTTCGCCGCAGTCGGCGCCGCGATTAGAGACGCCGAGGCCAAGAGCCCGGCAGTCACCATTACCGAAAATTTCATTGATTTCCTTCCTGAGTTTACCTTCGAAGAGGCAGACGCTCTGAACCGGCAAAACAGGAGAAGATTTTTCAGCAGACTCGACGAGCAGCCGACGAGGCTCGACGAACGATCGGTCTCACAATCGCGCTTCCGACATTTTGGCGCATTGTCTCAATTCGCCGGGATATCGCTAAATATAGACCTGCAAAAATTTGCCAAATCATCAAACTCGATGCGCGACAAATTTTCAGACCTAACAAATCTATCGCCCACCTTATTCGCACTAAATAAGTCCTTAATCTCGTCGGCCAGATAAAATGCATCAGTTTGTTCGCGTTCTTCAATGTAGCGCATAGTAACCTTCTGCGAGTCAAATGCGTCACGATCAAGATCGCCTAGGCGAAGTTTGGCGATAATTCCTCTTGCGGCAACAGCTAAGTCCTCTTCGTAGAGTGCATCGCCATTAGCATCGAGCGCAAACTTCAGGACAAAGCCGCCGTTACTCGGTCCAGTTGATATCTGAACTGATGGAGAATAGGATTTCCCCAAATGGTCACGAAATTCCCTTCGCGCCATTTCCCCTATAACGGCCTGAAGCAAACTCACGCAATGCGGCGCCGGCATCCGCCCCTGAATTACAACCTCCAAAGAAACTGCGTCCTTGCGAGTAGCATCTTCGTCACGAATGGCGCTAGACACCTCGGCATTCGCGTCGAAGCAAGATGCAGGCTCAATGTCTTGTGAAGACAAACTAGCCCGCGCTAAACGAGCAACATAGTCAGTATCGACGTCGCCAGCGATGACGATTGACGTAGGCCTCCAAGCCTGAATTATGCTCAAAATGCCGTTACCTTCGCTTTGCGGCTCGCGAAAAAGATTTGGCCTGACATGATTCTTTTGCCCGAAAGGCGGTCGTCCTATGATTGCTTCCGACAGAATGGAAAACATAATGGCCTCCTGCCCGGGCGCCACCTCGCCCACGACCGTCAACGCCTGGCCGTCAGAGGCCATTTCGGCGGATAGCTGATAGATGGCGCCCATAGGCACCGCGCCTTGAGCGAAGTATTCGCGCAGGTCAAAGCGCGTCGGATCAGCATAGGTCAGGTTCACAAATCTTTCGGATTGAGTCGTTTTGCGAACCGGCAATGGTCCCGATGCAATAAGCTTTACACCACGGCTGAAGTTTCCTTCCGCGGGCTTGGCGATTATAAGAGTGGAGCCTTGAGGCAGCGCAAAAATATCTACAGAACGGGCAATCCGAGGCACCTGAGACTCGAACCTTTCACTTAAGAGCACTTCTCCCTTTTCTGGCTGGTTCGTGGCGGCAGTAGGACGATCAATCTCTCTACTTATTAACGACACGGACGACTTAACGGCTTTTAAATCTATCGATTTAATGATTTCTTTTGGCGCAACTATGACGCTTTTAATAGGAACTCCACCGAGAATTCTTTCAAAGTACGCATTAACTTCATCAGCGCTTACCGAAGCTAAAATTCGATTCTTATCTTTTATCTCTATGTATTTAAGCTTCGAAGACCCAGACATAATCTGATCAACATAGGACTGAGATATATTGATAGACGTGTCCGGAGACCCCCATATTTCCTGCCTAACGAGAACCTTGGCAGCTTGGATTTCTTGGCTAGTCGCAGGATAGGCTATAATCTGTCGAAGAATATCCTGATGATCTGCGATCGTCACCGGGATGCCATCAAATTCAACAGGTGAACTGATTGTTACGCCATCCATCTTCTCGGCCAACCTATGAAAGAGCGGATTATTCACAGCGATCCACATTCGACTTTTAGCGAACGTCAAATCGTCAGAGCGCTCCCTTAAAATCTGATTTGCT
>JACDQN010000355.1 GCA_015657575.1 Sphingopyxis sp. | reverse complement strand
GGGTCCTTCAGCCTTCGGAGGGCATCATGTGGTCGCCGGACATCTTCTTCATGCAGTCGCCCGGACTGGCCTTCATCATGTCGCAATGGCAGTCGGCCATCTGCATCGGTGCGTCCTTTACCCAGACGCGAACGCGCGGAGCGATGCCCGACTTGTTCGGCCCCGGCACCTGGCGGGCCTGCCATTCATAATGACCGCCCGTTGCGTCCTGCGCGAAAACCGGGGTGGCAAGCGTTGCAGCCGCGAACGCGGCAACGGCAAATATCGTCTTCATGGTAAATTCCTTGATTGAAAAGCGTGAAACCGCGCGCCCGGACGAGTTGGTGCGCGTCGGCAATTCAGGCAAGAAATAGGGGTGGGTCGGGTTCGGGGCCGAATGTTCTTCCGGCGAGCCGCCGGACAGGAAGCGGATCGAAGGAGCCGGCGACAAATGTCTTTTCGGCAAGCGGGATAGCCGGAGAGACGACGGCGGGCGGGAGCGCGCAGCCCATCTTGGCGATGCAGTCGAGCGTGAGGCCTTGGCACGGAGCGCTCTTCTGGGATTTTTCAATCCCCATCATCTCCGCGCATTCGTCGCTCATCGCCGCCGCGGAGGCCGTCTCGGCCGACGGGAGCGCGGGCGCATAGGCAAATGCGGCCTCCTGCGCCAGAAGGCCGAGTACGGCTCCGACAAGAAGTAGAAAGGTGAGCCAGCGTTTCACGGTCGAAGCATGATCCTTGTCAAACTTGACGTCAATCTAAACCGGGGTAGAGATCCCGCTCACTTGTTCGCCGGCCATCCCCTCGCGGTTACGCCGGACCCGTTAAGAATGGCCCATTGTCATGGCGGCGGGCGCGACCAGCATCCACAGCGCCATGGCGATCATCATCAGATTTTCGGTCAGTGAGATGAAACCCAGCGGCACATTGCTGTCGCCGCCGACGCAGGCGCATTTGAGTTCGCGCTTGTCGACATACACCGCCTTGAACACCGACACGGCGCCGATGCTCCCGATGAACAGCGCCACCGGAATCGAAATCCAGCTTAGCGCTCCCGAAATCATCAAAATGCCGGCCAGTGCTTCGGCAAAAGGATAGAGGGTGGCATAGGGCACCCAGCGTTTGGCGAGCAGGTCGTAGTTCAGGAACATGCTCGAGAAGCTCTCGATGTCGCGGAGCTTGAGGAAGGCAAGCAACGCCATGCTGAACCCGATAAACCACTCGGCGGCACGGATCGTGAAGGGCGTGCCCGACACCGCCTGGCTGACGGCCAGCGCCATCAGCGCGGTGATAGAGAAGAGCGCGATGACGGGCTTATAGGTTAGCGCCTTTGGATCGCGGACTTTCAAACCGAGATGGCGCCGTAGGTCGTCGTGACCGCCGATCCGCTCGCCTTCGATGAAGGTCTGCGGCGTCGTCGCGACGCCATGCTTCGCCTTGAATGCGTCGGTTTCCTCGCGGGTCGTCAGCCAGACATCCTCGACGTCGTAGCCGCGGCTGCGCAACAGATGCAGCGCCTTAAGGCCATAGGGGCAGATATGCTGCTCCATCACCATGCGATAGATGGTCGCCCGCGGCTTGCCCGAAACCGCCGCACCGGTATGCGCTGGCGCGCTTTCGTTCGCGCGCTGAACCTGCATATTCATCGATTCGCCTTTCTTGATTCCCGATCGCTTCCCGCTATATAGCCTCCGTACCATAGTACGGAGTCAAGGCCTTGCGTGACATGACCATCGGCCAGCTTGCCCGGCAGGGCGGCGTCAATGTCGAGACGATCCGCTATTACCAACGCCGCGGCCTGTTGCCCGTTCCGCCTCAGTCGGCCAGCGCCCCGTCGGAAGGCCGAGTACGGCGTTACGACGAGGCGGTTCTGCGCCGTCTGCGCTTCATCAAATCGGCACAAGCAGCGGGATTTACGCTCACCGAGATCGCCGAACTGCTCGAACTCGACGCGTCGAGCGATCGCGCGCGAGCGCGCGAACTGGCCGATGCGCGCATCGCGGCGATCGAAAAGACGATCGCCGAACTCGATGCGGCGCGGCGCGCGCTCATGGGCCTGTCGCGCCAATGCGCTGCCGCCGACACGCTCCACTGCCCGATCATAGCGGCGTTCGAGCAGGTCTAGCCCGACTGGCCTTGGCGGCGGATGGTGCTGACGGCCGGCCTCACCTCCCAACTGGTGTCAATCGGTCGCAAATGGTTCCAGCATCCCGGCTACAAGCGATGGGATGGTAATTCCGGCTGCGACATCGAGCAGAAGGCTAGCGCGGACCGCAGCCGCAGGTCTCGCCGCTGCCGCGTCCGGAGTTGCGACGGCCGTCCGAAGTGCCTGGGTAAGGCGCCATCGAATCTCCGCGGCGAGGACCGGCATCGGGGCGAACAAATAGGCTTCCACGAGGAAGACCTGACCATAGGGTCAGGCGAGCGATTGCGTCACATACACGGCGCCGACCAAGGCTCCGACGAGGAGCAGAAGCGAAAAGCGCCGCTTCTGGATGAAGGTAGGAGCCTTTGGGCGTTCCGGATCAACTTCATCCTGGCGATCTGAACAAATCGGGGAGCCCAATTCCGATGGTTTTACGTCCCCCGAACCATTTTTGAGGGATGAGTCGTTCTGGTGCGTAATCAATGTCAGTAGGGGATGTTGGGTGCTTGAACCCGGAAGCCGTAAGCAGCGGTTTCCGGGCATGCATGTTTTTGTCCTCGACTTCCCCGAAACTCATTTGGGCTGCGCGAAAGGGCAGTTCTTCGAAACAGGGGAAGCATAATGAACAAATTATACTGTTATTCGTCGACGAAGCGCGCAATGCAGCGAACCTCGATGGCGGCAATTGCGATGGCGGTCGCGTTTCCCGTGCAGGCTCAGGAAGCCCAGTCGGACGGCCTCGCCGAGATCATCGTAACGGCGGAGAAGCGCGAGGAAAATCTGCAGTCCGTTCCCGTCTCGGTGACAGCGATGACCGGCGAGGCGCTTACGGCAACGGGCATATCAAACGTCGAAGACCTCCAATTTTTTGTGCCGGGCGTGTCGATCACCAACGATTCCATGGCGATCATCAATATTCGTGGGATTGGCACCTCGGCGTTCGGCGTTGCGACCGACCCCAGCACGACAGTCCATTATGACGGCGTCTACATCTCGCGCCCGACCACAAGCTATCAGGATTTGTTCGACGTCGAACGCATCGAGGTGCTGCGCGGACCTCAAGGCGTTCTCTTCGGTCGCAACTCCGCCGGCGGCACACTCAACATCATTTCCAAAATGCCTACGGAGGATTTGACTGGCGCGCTGGGGCTCACAGTCGGAAATTACGAGAAGCGATCGCTGAGCGGCACGATTTCTGGACCGCTTGGAGCGGGCGTCCGAGGCCGCCTCACCTTGCTTGCCAACCAGCGTGACGGCATCTACCGCGACATCGTCTCGGGACGGCGATACCAAAACGAAGATAATCTCGCTGGACGACTGACGCTTGCGATTGACGCGAGCGACCGTCTTGAGATCGTGTTGCGGGCGGATGCCAGCCGTGATCGCGAGACCGGCGCGCGGTCTGTTCGGCCCTTTTATCCTCAAGGCTTCGTCGATGCGGGCGCGACGATCCCGGCCAATGACAAAGAGGCCGCACTCGACCGCCTGCCGCGTTACGATGTCGATGCCTGGGGCGTGTCCTCGACCATGAACTGGGACGGCGGCCCGGTCACGCTCCGCTCGATTACGGCGCTGCGCAAAAGCAAGGTCGTCCAGGCGCTCGACGTTGACTCGACTGACCTCTTCCTCCGCGATATCGAATTTTACGAACGTTCCCGCAGTTTCACGCAGGAGTTCCAACTTCTCAACAACGATGCGGACAAGCTGCGCTGGATCGTCGGAGCATTCTATCTGAATGAAAAGGGCAACGACGAAATACGGATCATCGAACCGGGTCGTCGGCTCGCGATCCCGGAAAACAATACGACGAATGCATTCGCGCTCTTCGGACAAGCAAGCTACGAACTCATCGACCGCCTGCGATTGACCGGAGGGCTTCGATACTCTTACGAAAAAAAGGATTTCGGATATCGTGTCCTGCTGAACGGAAATCAGGTCGATGCCGGTCAGCCCAAATCATCCTGGACCGCCTGGACTCCGAAAATTGGGATCGATTACGACATTGCCGATGACGTCATGGCTTATGCGTCGGCAACCCGCGGGTTCAAATCGGGTGGATTCCAGCTGGGAGACGGGCGGCCTTTCCTCCCGGAGTATGTCTGGAGCTACGAAGTCGGCCTGAAGTCGACGCTCCTCGATCGCCGGCTTCGAGCTAATTTTTCGGCCTTCTATTATGATTACACCAATCTTCAGGTGGTCGAGTATAATAATGGCGTTGCCAGTACCACCAACGCCGGCAAGGCGACGATCAAGGGCGTTGAAGCGGAACTGATGGCACGGCCGTTCGATCGCCTGACGCTTACATCCACGATCGCTTATCTCGACGCGCGCTACGATGTCTATTTTGACGACGTCGGCGCAAGCCTCAAAGGCAAGCGGCTGCCGAACGCGCCGAAGTGGAACATCACTCTCGGCGGAGAATATAAGGCCTCCCTGGGCGGCGGAATGCTGACATTACGGACCGATATCTCCTGGCGCGACAGCGTCTTTTTCAAGCCCAGCAACAATCCGCTTTTTCGAACGC
>JACDQN010000354.1 GCA_015657575.1 Sphingopyxis sp. | reverse complement strand
TCATGTCACCCCGGACTTGATCCGGGGTCCATGACGCCGGTGCGGCTATGGATTCCGGATCAAGTTCGGGATGACGAATTGGGCCGAGCTAATGTCCGCCCCCACCCCAAAGCGGACGTCCGGAACCCGCCTTCCGTCACATATGCGCCGTCACCTCCGGCGGGTTCCACCAATTATTGCCCGCGCCGTCCATATGGGTCACCGGCAGCGCCGCCATCTCGGCGGGCGTCAGGTCGTCGAGGCACGCGATCGACACCGAATAATAAGCGCCGCCGATCTCCTCGACATAACCATGCCCGAAGGCGGAAACGCCGCACGTCTTGCAAAAGACGTGATGCGCGCTCCCCGATCCGAACACATAGTCCTCGAGCGCGGCAGGATCGGTCAGCAGGCGAAAGGCCTCGGGCTTGATCTGCGCGCTCCAATTGCGTTTCTTGGTGCAGATCGAGCAATTGCACTTGCCCGTCCCCGCTGCGAGGTCGAGGTCGGCTTCGAATTTGACGGCGCCGCAGTGGCACGAGCCATGATGGGTCTTGAGCATCTGAAATTCTCCGGTCTGGCGGCGCCCTGCTTGGCGCCCCTCACCCGAAGGGGTTTAGCCCACCCCCCTGACAGATCGTGTCAGGAGGCGGCATCCAGTCCGCTTTGCCGCCACCAGTCGGCCATCAGCACCGCGCGCCGCCGCCCGAAACCTTCGCCGCCGATCCGCGCCGCGCCGATCCGGTCGATGCGAAAGCTGCGAAAATCCTGCCGCAGCAGGCACCAGGCGGCGATGATCTGCTTCTCCTCGAAATAGGCAAGCGCCGCGGGCCAGATCGCCCGCTCGGTCGCCCGGCCTTGTTCGTCGGCATAGTCGATGTGCAGCGTCTTTTCCGCGCGCATCGCCTCGCGCACCGTCGCGAGCAAGGGCGCATCGCTTTCGCGCCAGCGGCTGTTTACCGGCCACAGCCCCGCCTCGTCGATCCGCCGCTTGAGTTCGTCGGGGCTCGCCGCCGCGATCTTCGCGAGCGCCAGCCCCGCGGCGCGCGACAGCGACCCGTCCTGCCGCCCCTCGACCCAGCGCGCGCCGAGTACCAGCGCCTCCAGCTCTTCGGCGGTGAACATCAGCGGCGGCAGAAAAAATCCCGCGCGCAGCACATAGCCGACCCCCGCCTCGCCCTCGATCGCGCGCCGAGTGCGATCAGCGCCTGGATGTCGCGATAGAGCGTGCGCACCGACACGCCCTGCTCCTCGGCCAGCGTCTCGGCGGTGACCGGCCGCCGCCGCCGGCGCAAAGTGTCGATGATCGCGAAGAGCCGCCCCGTCTTGTCCATCCCATCCTCGCGCCTGCCGTCCTGCTGTCCTGCCGGCCCGGCATAGGGCGACGTCAGCGGCGGCGAAAGGTCCAGCGCATCGGTTTCGACCCGTCGATTGCCGAAATCGTCGCGGTCATCGTCTCGCCGTCGCGCCTATATTCGATGCGTTGCGGATAATCGTGCGCGGCATTTTCGAACACCGCGCTCGTCCCCTCGCGCCGCACCAGCCGGAACGCGACCGGCGGTCGCCCGCCGGGCTGCGCGAAATAGGCGAGGGTGCCGTCGGCATCCGCTGCGATTCGCAAAAACTCGAATTCGCGCACTGTTTCGCCGCGCCCCGACCGGCTGTGTCCCAGCATCACGCCGCCGCGCGGGCCGGTCCAGCTCTCCTCGGTCCAGCGCCCGCCCTCTTCGCGGCTCCAGGCGCCCGCCATCCACGCCAGATCGTCGACCGTCGCCGCGGGGCTCGCCCCCGCCAGCACCGCCGCCGCGGCCATCGCCCATATTGCCTTCATACCCACCTCCTGCCGCCCCCCCCCTCTGCCAGCGCGCCCGCGCGCCGTCTTGAACCGACACGACAATCATCGTCTAACCGGCGCGATGGACTATCGCGAGACCCCGCCGCCGCCGCATCTCGCCGGGCTGGTCAAGGCGCGCTGGACGCTGCACGCCGACGGCGCCCCGGACGCATGGCTGCCGCAACAGGCGACCCCCGATGGCTGCGTCGAGATCATCCGCCGCACCCGCGGCCGCTCGCGCTGGAACGGCGAGCAGCCGCCCTGTTTCGTCGTCGGCCTGGTCGACCGCCCGCAGCCCTTCGAAATCAGCGGCGATGCGGCGTTCGAGGCGCTCCGCCTCTGGCCCTGGGCGTGGAGCGCGCTGGGTGCCATCCCGCTCGCCGGTCTCCACGGCCGCTGGGCCGTATGGGACGCCCCCGGCTTCGATGCGATCGAAGCGCGGCTCGCCGGCGAACGGGCCCTCAACGCACGCGGAGCCGCCATCCTCGCCGCCCCGACGGTCGCCGCGATGGGCGAGACGGCGGCCCTCGCTCCGCGCACGCTCCAGCGCTGGTTCGCCCGCCATGTCGGTATGGCGCCGCGCGCCTGGCTCCGCCTCCTCCGCTTCCAGGCAGCGTTCGAAACGCTTCCCGGCCAGCCGAGTCTCGCCGATCATGCCGCCGCGCAAGGCTATGCCGACCAGGCGCATATGGCGCGCGACTTCCGCGCGCTCGCGGGCATCCCCGCCGGCACGGCGCGCGCCGGCGCGCGGGCCGTTTCTGGACCGGCCGGCCTCTGCTAGGAAAGCCGGCGATGCATGACGCCCGCACCCTGATCGCCAGACTCGACCTCGCGCCGCATCCCGAGGGCGGCTGGTACCGCGAGACATGGCGCGGGGCGCTAGGGCCGGACGGTCGTGCCACCGGCACCGCGATCCATTTCCTGCTCGAAGCAGGCCAGCGCTCGCACTGGCACCGCGTCGATGCCGAGGAGATCTGGCTGTGGCACGCGGGAAGCGCGCTCGACCTGTCGATCGCCGCGACCGAAGCCGACGCACCGGCGACCCACCGCCTCGGTGCCGACATCCTCGCCGGCGAGGCGCCGCAGTACCGCGTCCCCGCGCACCACTGGCAGGCCGCCTGCGCAACGCGCGGGTGGGCGCTCGTCAGTTGCATCGTCGTCCCGGGCTTCGACTTCGCCGGCTTCACGCTCGCACCGTCCGGCTGGACGCCGGGGCGCTGACCCCCTATACCACCCCCATCCCCGGGGAGCCTGTGTGCAGAAGCAGGTTGAGAGCGGAACAGACCGCGACCCGTTGAACCTGATCCGGGTAATACCGGCGGAGGGAGGGCCGGCTTTCACCGCGTGAGAACCGTCTTTCGCTCCGATATTATGGAGCGACTGCACATGGCCGACATCGACGCGAAATTCGAGAATCCCGCCCCCATCGGCGTCACCACCGGGCCGATCCGCGGCAGTCGCAAGATCCATGTCGCGACGCAGACCGGCAGCGGCATCCGTGTCGCGATGCGCGAGATCGACCTCGACCCGCACAGCGGCGAGCCGCCCCGTCCGCGTCTACGACACCAGCGCCCCTACACCGACCCCAATGCCACCGATCGACATCGCCAAGGGCCTCGCCGAACTCCGCCGCGACTGGATCCGCAATCGCGGCGACGTCGAGGAAGTGATGCAGCGCGAGGTCCGCCCCGAGGATAACGGCCAGCTCGGCCCCGATCGCAGCGGCGGCGTCCCCGCCTTCCCCAACGTCCGCCGCAACGTCCTCCGCGCCAAGCCCGGCGCGAACGTCAGCCAGATGCACTATGCCCGCCGCGGCATCATCAC
>JACDQN010000353.1 GCA_015657575.1 Sphingopyxis sp. | reverse complement strand
GTCGATGGGCCTGCGCCTCGGCATGGACATTCCCCGGCTGGCCGCCTGGAGAATATCGAGGAAATGGCCAAGAAGCATCGAACAGGAACTTCTCGGTTAATTCCGCACCTGTGCCCCGGCGCAAGCCGGGGTCCAGAGCAACGGGAATGGGTCGACCCGCCAATCGACCTGGTCTGGGCTACCTCACACGGGCCCTTAACGAACGAAGGAATGGATTATGCGTCATAAATCGGGTGGCCGGAAGCTTCAGCGCACCAGCGCGCATCGCATCGCGATGTTCCGCAACATGTCGGCCTCGCTCATCAAGCATGAGCAGATCACGACGACCGTCGCCAAGGCGAAGGAACTGCGTCCCTATATCGAAAAGCTGATCACGCTCGCGAAGCGTGGCGGCCTTGCCAACCGTCGCCTTGCGATGAGCCGTCTGATGGACGACGCGCAGCTCGTGAAGCTGTTCGACGTCCTCGCCGAGCGCTACAAGGACCGCAACGGCGGCTACACGCGCATCATCAAGGCCGGCATCCGCGCTTCGGACGCTGCGCCGATCGCGATCATCGAATTCGTCGACCGCGACGTCGATGCTAAGGGCCAGGATTCGGCCGGTCGAACAGTATGACGACGAGACCGAAGCCGCGTAAACCGCGTCTTCCGCGATATTGAGATCAAGGGCGGCGTCCGAAAGGATAGCCGCCCTTTTCTATGCCCGCTGAAGATCAGGCGTCGCCTGCGGGCGGAACTCCAAATCGCGCCTCGCCGATATTGCCCGCATGTTTGCGCGCGAAGCGGAAGGCGATGATCGCAAGGGTGATCGTACCTCCCGCGATAGCCAACGGGACAAGCCATGTTCCGGAAGGCTTGTCGGCGAGGCTGAGCGTCGCGATCACGCCGGCGCCGCCCTGTCGCGAGGATCACCCCCCGCAGCATTGGATGCCGGCGACGGCTCGCGCGCTTGCCAGTCTTTCGGCCGCTCGCGTCGCTCCACGATGGTTTCGGCCAGCAGGAGCAGCATCCACAGCCCCCAAAGCGCGAATTCGGTCGTCTGCGAGACTTTGAGAACGCCGACGACGGCAAGCGCCCATATAGACATCGCAGCCACCAGCAGGGCGAACAGGATGCGTCTGGTCAAGGACATGGCAATCTCCCTGCGCCTTCTATCGGTCCGGCGATGTCAGAACGCAAGTTTCACCGGCTGAACGGTCCCTCGACTTCATGGCCGTGCGTGGGTGGGCTATCCCGCAAGCGGCCGCCCGATCGGCCTCGAATCCCCTTGCCCGTGCCTTGCCGATGCTTACATATCGGCGCACGATAATTTCCCCAGAGAATGAGGATCGCCTTGCCATGTTCCGTAAAACCCTGTCCGCGCCGCTGGCGCTGGTTGCCCTGACCATGATTCCGGGCGCAGCCGCGGCGGCCGATGCCGCCGCGACGCCGGCGATGGCCAAGGCCCTGACCTACCCCGACTCGGCGCGCGGCGACACGGTCGATCCGCAGTTCGGCGTTGATGTCGCCGACCCCTATCGCTGGCTGGAGGATGACGTCCGCGTCAATCCGAAGGTCGCCGCCTGGGTGGCCGACCAGAACAAGGTGACCGACGCCTATCTGGACACGCTGCCCGGCCGCGATGCGTTCAAGACCCGCATGACCGAGCTGTTCAACTATGAACGCTTCGGCCTGCCGCGCAAGGCGGGCACGCGCTATTTCTATACGCGCAACGACGGGCTGCAGCCGCAGTCGGTGCTCTATGTCCGCGAAGGGCTGAAGGGCGAAGGGCGCATCCTGATCGACCCCAATGGCTGGGCGAAGGACGGCGCGACCGCGCTTGCCGAATGGACCCCGTCGGAGGATGGCAAGCATCTGCTCTATTCGGTGCAGGACGGCGGCACCGACTGGCGCATCGTTCGCGTCAAGGATGTCGCGACCGGGCAGGACCTTTCCGACGAGGTGCGCTGGGTCAAATTCTCCGCGCTCGACTGGGCGAAGGACGGCAGCGGATTTTACTATTCGCGCTTTCCGCAGCCGGCCGAAGGCGCGGCCTTCCAATCGCTCAACGAGAATCACGCGGTCTATTTCCACAAGCTCGGTACGCCGCAGAGCGACGACGTGCTGATCCACGCGACCCCCGACAAGCCCAAGCTCAACAACAGCGCGGTCGTGACCGACGACGGCAAATATCTGCTCGTCGTCGGTTCCGAGGGAACCGACGAACGCTATGGGCTGACGCTCTATCCGCTCGGCAAGAGTGGCGGAAAGCCGGTCACGCTCGTCGACGATTTCGCGAACAACTGGGAATATGTGACCAACGAGGGCACGCGCTTCACCTTCCTCACCAACAAGGGCGCGCCGCGCCAGCGGCTGGTGTCGATGGATATCAAAAAGCCCGCGCAGCTGACCCTGCTCGTCGCCGAGAGCGAGGATACGCTGGTCGGTGCGTCGCGGGTCGGCACGCGTATCATCCTCTCCTACCTTGGCGATGCCAAGTCGGAAGCACGGATGGTCGCGCTCGACGGCAAGCCGGTCGCGAACATCAACCTGTCGGACATCGGCTCTGCATCGGGTTTCGGTGGCAAGTCGACCGATCCCGAAACCTTCTATTCCTTCGCCAGCTTCGCACGGCCCACGACCGTCTATCGTTTCGACACGCTGACCGGGAAGAGCGAGATTTTCGCCGAGCCCAAGCTGACCTTCAAGCCCGCCGACTTTAGCGTCGAACAGCGCTTCTTCACTTCGAAGGACGGCACCAAGGTGCCGATGTTCCTGGTGATGAAGAAGGGGCTCGACCGCAGCAAGGGGTCGCCGACGCTGCTTTACGGCTATGGCGGCTTCAACGTGTCGATGACCCCCGCCTTCTCGCCGACGCGTCTCGCGTGGGTCGACAAGGGCGGCGTGCTCGCGATCGCGAACCTGCGCGGGGGCGGCGAATATGGCAAGGCGTGGCACGATGCCGGGCGCCTCGACAAGAAGCAGAATGTCTTCGACGATTTCATCGCCGCGGGCGAATATCTGATGGCCGAGGGGATCACCGGCAAGGGCCAGCTCGCGATCGAGGGCGGGTCGAACGGCGGGCTGCTCGTCGGCGCGGTGACCAACCAGCGCCCCGACCTGATCGCCGCGGCGCTGCCCGCGGTGGGCGTGATGGACATGCTGCGTTTCGACGCTTCACCGCGGGGCGTTACTGGGTCGACGATTATGGCTATCCGTCGAAGGAAGCCGATTTCAAAAATCTGCTCGGCTATTCGCCCTATCATAATATCAAGGACGGGACGTCCTATCCGGCGGTGCTGGTGACGACCGCCGACACCGACGATCGCGTCGTGCCGGGGCATAGCTTCAAATATACCGCGGCGCTTCAGCATGCCGAGGTCGGCGACAAGCCGCACCTGATCCGCATCGAAACGCGCGCCGGGCATGGCAGCGGCAAGCCGACCGACAAGATCATCGCCGAAGCCGCCGACAAATATGCCTTTGCGGCCAAATGGACTGGCCTCGACGTCCAGTAAGGCGCTGGCCCTGGGTCGCCGCCATCGTCCTGCTCGGGCTGGTGGCGGTGATCTGGGCGATCTTGCCCGATGGGCGCGCGGGGCGCGTTGAACGCTATGCCGACTGTTTCCGCCCCGCCGATGTGCCGCCGGTCGAAACGCTCGCCGACGGGCGCAAGGCGATGCGGCTGCGCGCCCTGCTCTGGAACGTCGAAGGCCTGCCGTGGCCGATCCGCAGCGGCCGCGAAGCGAAGCTGAAACAGATCGCCGACTGGGTTGCGAAGCGCCGGGCGGCGGGGCTCGGCCCCGACATATTGATCCTGCACAAGGCCTTCACCCCCGACGCGTCGCGCATCGCGGTCGCGGCGGGCTACCGGTCGATCATCCCGGGGCCGGCGCGGGATCAAGCGCGTACCCATCGCGCGGTCGCGCTGCCCGGCGGCTTTGCCGAGGGGGCGCGATGGTCGAAGGGCGAAGGCGTCGGAAAATGGCTCGACGGCGGGCTCTATATCGCAACCGACCTGCCATTGCGCGCATGGCAATCCGACCCCTTCAGCACCGACACCTGCGCGGGCTTCGATTGTCTGGCGAACAAGGGCGAAATGCTCGTGAAGGTCGCAATACCCGGCGCGCCGCTCCCGCTCTATCTCTTCAACACCCACCGCAATTCGCGCGAGCCCTCGGGGGTGTCGATCGCGCGGGCGGAGCAAGCACACGTCGCGCAGACGCTCGAAAACGACCAGATGCTCTATGAGTGGGTTCATGTGAATGTTCCGATCATCGCGGCCGGCGATTTCAACAATTACCGCGCCGGCGACCGGGTCGGCGCATTCGCTCGCGACCATTTTTTCCGCCTCGCCGCAAAGGGCGACGGCTATCGCGCCCGCCCCGCGCTCATAAACGACCAGAGCGCTTGGCAAGGCGCCACCGATCTGGTCGGCTACAGCAGTTTCGACGCCCTCCGCGTCGAAGCGCTCGCCGTCGCGACCTTGTTCGACGGCAAAAATGGCCCTCGTCTTTCAGATCATGACGCCCAATATATCGTCTTCCGCCTGAGCTGGCCCGCCGAGGCGCCGGCGACGAAAAATCCCGTGCCGCTCTGTGCCGCCTGACCCGAAAGCAAGCCCCATGTCCTACGCCCTCGCCTTCACCGCCACCGAACCCGCCGAACTCTGGTCCGAAGCAGCGACCGCCGCCGAAGCGCTCGTCGCGGGCGAACCCGACGCGATCGCCAATATGGCGAATGTCGCGGCGCTGATCTGGCAGGCGATCCCGGACCTCAACTGGGCCGGCTTCTATCGCTTCGACGGCACCGAACTCGTGCTCGGCCCGTTCCAGGGCAAGGCGGCGTGCATCCGCATCCCGCTCGAAAAAGGCGTATGCGGCGCGCGGCGCGAACCCGCGAGACGCAGCGCGTCGAGGATGTCCACGCCTTCCCCGGCCATATCGCCTGCGACGCCGACAGCCGCAGCGAACTGGTCGTCCCGATCGTCGCCGATGGCCGCCTGATCGGCGTGCTCGACCTCGACAGCCCCTTGCCGTCGCGCTTCACCGCGGAGGATCAGGCAGGCGCCGAAGCGCTGGTGGCGCGTATCGCCGCAGCCTTCACTTCCTGACCCAATTTGGGACGCAAAACACAGGGTTAACGGATTCGCGGGAATCGGAGGAATTTGCTAACAATCTGTTAACCAATTGCTTGTCGCGGCCCGGATTGCCGCCGAGCCAAGGTAACAGGGAGTTAAGTATGCGCACGATTCTGCTCTTGGGTGTGGCGACCGCCTCGCTGTTGCTGGCAGGACGTGCGACGAGCGCCGAAATGCCGATGGCTGTCGCGCCGACGCTGAACGCCACCGCTTCGTTCGGTGAGAAGCCTGCGCCAAAGCTCGACTATGGCGCGCCCGCCGCGCCCGACGTCCGCGTCTACACCGGCGCGCCCGACCGCGTTCCCAGCGAGGTCGATTATCGTCAGGTCAATGGCACCTATGATGCCGAGGCCGCTGGACCGGCACCTGGGACGGCACTTACGAGGCGCCCGACGGCCGCCGGTACGAGGGCCGCTATGAAGGCACGGTCGAAGCGCCGGGCACGGGCTATGCGCCGCCGCCCTACGATCCTTATTATGACGGCGCCTATGACGCCGGTTACGAACGCGACATGTACGAACGCTGCGGCCGGGGGGGCCAGGTGGGCGGCGCGGTTGTCGGAGGCCTCGTGGGGGGCGTCGCCGGCAACCGCATCGCTGAAAAGGGCGACCGCACCGCGGGCACCCTGATCGGCGCCGGCGTCGGCGCGCTGGCTGGCGCGGCGATCGGCAACGAGGCCGACAAGAAGAAATGCGAAGAATGGTGGGCGCGCAGCGGCGGCCGCCAGCATGGCTATTACTATGGCGGACATCCGGGGGGCTCCACCGTCTATCACCACGGCTACGGCTATAATTACGGTTATGGCTATTACACGCCGGGCGTCGTCGTCACGACGATCATCACGAACGCGCGCGTCGTGACCGAAACGGTCGAGACCACGACCAAAACTATTATGAAAATGTGCCGGTGCGGAAAACGCTACTGCCGCGAAAGAAGAAGTGGAAGCCGAAACC
>JACDQN010000352.1 GCA_015657575.1 Sphingopyxis sp. | reverse complement strand
TGCCCACCCCCAGCCCCTCCCGCAAGCGGGAGGGGAGGGATACGTCCGCTCCCCACCCCGATCCGGACAAGCCCGACTCTACAAATTCCCCCGCAGCGTCAGAAACATCCGCCGCCCCAGATAGTCATATTGCGTCCCGAACGCCGGCACCTGCCCGACCACGACCGGGGTGCCGTTGACGAAGGTCGACACCCGCGGCGGCGCCTTGTCGAACAGGTTCGCGACGCCCAGCGTCACGCGGAACCGGTCGGCG
Source organism: Sphingopyxis sp. (assembly GCA_015657575.1). Taxonomy (GTDB): domain Bacteria; phylum Pseudomonadota; class Alphaproteobacteria; order Sphingomonadales; family Sphingomonadaceae; genus Sphingopyxis. The sequence continues at coordinate 10,369 of JACDQN010000352.1, read as the reverse complement.
ACCTCGTGCGACACCGACAGCGAGTGATAGAAGACCGCCGGCACGCTGACGTCGGGGCAGAAACGCCCGCCGGGGCGGTAGGGCGAGGTGCGGCACGGGTCGCCGCCCTGCACGCGGAGGATATCGTCGCGGTTCGACGCCGCGCCGATCACGTCGAGCCCGTAGAAGAGCGACCACGGCCCCTTGCTCCACGACAGGTTGAAATCGCCGACCCATTTCGGATTGCCGATCTTGCCATTGTCGTCGACCAGCGTGCCGGGGAACAGCGCGACCTTGTCTTCGATCTGCCAGGTCATCTGCGCGCTGAATGCGAGCGCGCCCAGATTGCCCAGATCCTGATCGATCGCCAGCGACAGGTCGACGCCGCGGTTCCGCTGGCGGCTGATGTTGATGTAGCGGTCGGTGACCGTCGCGACGCTCTGCGCCTCGGGGCCTGCCGGCGCGCGCGCGAACAGGTCGCACAGCGGCTCATCGGGGAAGAAGTCGGAGCTGTAGCAGCCCCGCAGGATCGCCCGCGCGCCGAGCGGATTGATTTCGTCGCGCACCTTGATGTCGAAATAATCGACCGCGATCCGCGTCCGCAGCCCGCCCCACAGGCCGAGCTTCGGCGTCAGGATGAGGCTCGCGGTCTTCGCGGTCGAGGTTTCGGGGCGCAGCGTGCCGAGCCCGCCGCCCGACGCGACCGCAACCGGCGACACGCCGCCCGCGAAATCGGGCGCGATCCCATCGGCGGCGCAATTGTCGAACACGCGCTGGCTGATCACCCCCGCCGCCAGCCGCGCCGCGGTCTGGATGCACGGGTCGATATCCTGCTGACCGAGGAAGCCCGTCTGATTATCGAGGAACAGTTCGAACAGCGCGGGCGCGCGGAACGAGGTGCCCCAGGTGCCGCGCAGCCGCAGCCAGTCGGTGACCGCCCAGTCGACCCCGGCTTTCCACGTCGTGTCGCTGAAGCTGTCCTGCACACCGTCGCGGCGCGTCGCCTCGACATGCGTGTAGCGCGCGGCGCCCGACAAGGTCACTCGCTCGATCAAGGGTGCGCCCTCGATCAGCGGGATCCGGATTTCGCCGAAGACCTCCTTCGACACCGTCCGCCCCGCGGTGATCCCCGCAGTGGTGAAATTGGCGACATTGCCGCTGCGCGTCGCCTCGCCCGGCGTGTCGTTGATCGCGTCGCGGCGGATCGTCGCGCCGAACGCGGTGCCGACCGGCCCTGCGGGCAACGTCAGCAGATTGCCGGTCAGGATCGCCTCGGCCGACGTCTGCTTGAACAAAGTCTTGCCCGTTTCATGCCCCATCAGGAAGGCGCGTTCCTGCGGCGTGAAATCGCCGCGCAGCACGCGCGGATCGGTAAAGTCGATGTCGATGCACGGCACGCCGCGCACCAGCGTCACCGTCCCCGCGCACGAGCGCGTGCGCAGGCTCTGCGACGCGATCGCATCCTGATAGATGACGTCCTGCCCGTAGGTGGCGTCCGACCGGCTGTGCTGGCCGTAAATATCCCATTTCCATCCCGACAGCCCGCCCCCGAATTCGCCGCGCAGCCCCAACACGCCGCGATAATAGTCGACGTCGGCTTCGCTCCGCGACGGCACGACGATGCGCGGGCGCAGCAGGATATTACCGCCGAACTCGCTATTGAACGGATCGCCGGCGTCGAACGGATCGCAATTACCCGCCGCCGGGTCGCAGAAGAAGAAGGGCAGCATCGACGCGCCGGTGAACTGCTGCAGCGCCATCAGCTGCACGCCGTTGTTCGCCGACTTGCGGTTGCTGAACAGCCCCTCGCCATAGATTTCCACGCCGTCCGAGATTTCGAACGCCGCGTCGAGATAGCCGGTCAGGCGCGTCATGCGCGAAAACACGTCGGACGCCTGCTCGGCAGGCTCGAACTGGTTGAGCGCGCCCGCCGAGGGGCCGTCGAAATTGAGCCCGAAGAAATCGGCCGGACCGAAGACGCCGATCGGCGTAAACACCGACAGCGGCACGCCGACGGCGGCGAACTGGTCGCCATATTGGCCCGACGAGACGAGCTGGCCGATCGGGCCGAACAGCCCGGGGCCGAAGGTCGGGAAACCATTCTCGTCGACGCCGCTGAAATCGCTGAACTGGATCGCATTGCCGAAAATGCCGTTGCACGTCGGGCGGCCGGTGCGGAAATCGACGATGTCGGCGCGGCTGCCGTCACCCTCGCGCTTCAGATATTCTTCCTGGCAGAACAGGAAATCGCGGTCGGCGCGGCGCAGATTCTGCTGCTGGAAATAATCGACCGTCGCGGTCACATGACCGCGGTCGAACGTCTTGCCGACCGTCAGATACGCGCCATAGCTTTCGCCGCCGCCCTGTCCCGGGATCGCGGTCGATCCGCCGACCTCGGCACCGTCGACGTCGGTGCGGGTCAATATGTTGACGACGCCAGCGACCGCGTCCGATCCGTAGATCGACGAGGCGCCGGCCTTCAGAATTTCCGCCTGACGGACGATCGACAGCGGCAGGACATTGAGGTCGAACGACGCCACCGACCCGCGTATCCCCGCGGGACCGGCGCGGCGACCGTTGACGAGCACCAGCGTCCGTTCGGGTCCGAGCCCCCGCAGCGACAGCGTCTGCGTATCGGCGCCGCCATTGGCGACGAAGCGGTTCGAGATCGCCGAGTTGATCTGGATCGACCCCTGCGCCGCGGGCACCGAGCGCAGCAGCTCGACGAGCTGCGTCTGGCCCTGTTTTTCGGCGTCCTTCGCGTCGATGATCGCGATCGGGTCGGCGCTGGTGAACTCGCTCTTCGCGATGCGCGATCCGGTGACGACGATCTCCTCGCCCTCCGATTGCGCAGCGGCGGGAGTCGTGGACAGCGCGATCGACGAGGCGGTAACGCTCAGAAACACCCAGGGGTTGGTGTTCATTTTCATAGACTTGTCCGATTCAGAAAATTTGTCTCGCCCCCCGGCCAGCGAAAAATACGGTAATCCGCGTTTCGATATGGTTACCACGGCATAAAAAGGTTCGACCCGTGCGTTTTCGGCCACAGCCGCGACCGCCTTGCCGCCGCGCCGCGCCGCAGCTAGGCAAGCGGCGCAAGGAGGCGCGTAATGAGCAAGGCAATGGGCGAAACGCTGGGACGGCTCGAAGCGGTTATCCACGACCGCCTCCGCGCGGGCGAGGCCGAGGCCTCCTATGTGGCGAGCCTCGCCGCCAAGGGCCGCGGCAAGGTCGCCCAGAAACTCGGCGAGGAAGCCGTCGAGGCGGTCATCGCCGCGGTCAGCGAGGACGATCCTGCGCTGATCGGCGAAGCGAGCGACCTCGTCTTCCACCTCTCGATCCTCCTCGCCGATCGCGGCCTCAACTGGGACATGATCGCCGCCGAACTCGACCGCCGCCACGGCACCTCGGGCCACGCCGAAAAGGCCGCCCGCCAGCAATAGGACCCCTCGCATGCCAATCGACGCGACGCTTCCCTATGACGACAGCAATATCTTCGCGCGCATTCTGCGCGGCGAACTGCCGTCGAAAACCGTCTATGAGGACGAGTTCGCGCTCGCCTTTCACGACATCAACCCGCAGGCGCCGCTGCACATCCTCGTCATCCCCAAGGGTGCCTATGTCAGCTGGGACGATTTCTCCGGACGCGGCAGCGACGCCGAGATCGCGGGTTTCGTCCGCGCTGTCGGCCATGTCGCGCGCGCGCAGGGCCTCGTCGCCCCCGGCTACCGCCTGCTCGCCAATGTCGGCTTCGACAGCCATCAGGAAGTTCCGCACCTCCACGTCCATCTCTTCGCCGGACGCCCGCTCGGACCGATGCTCGCGCGCTGAACGTCACCGCTGTCTATGACGGCGGTCACAGCGCATTCCTCGAACGCGATTAACCGTGCGCGATGCGCGGCGACGGGTGGACTCTGTCCCCTGTTTCCAGCAGGATAGCATTCGGACCGAACCGGGGAGACGATGATGGGCAAGGGATGGCGCGCGCTGACTAAGCGGCTGGCCGGAAAGGCGAAACTGGCGCTCATCCTCCCGCTCGGCATCGCGATGGCCGCGACCGCCGCCGCCGACACGGTGCCGCAGGTCACGCTCGCCACCCCGGGCAGCTCGGGCAGCGGCGACGGCACGATCACCCGCTTCACCTTGCGCTTCTCCGAGGACATGGTTCCGCTCGGCGATCCGCGCGCCAAGCGCCCGCCACCAACGACTGCAAACAACCTTCGTCGGGCCGCTGGGTCGACACGCGCACCTGGGTGCTCGGATTCGAAAAGCCGCTCCCCGGCGGGCTCAGCTGCCATGTAGACCTGCGCGACGATCTCGCGACCGCACGCGGCGTCCGCGTCGTCGGCAACGACCGCTTCGCGCTCGACACCGGCGGCCCTTCGGCGCGCGCGGTGCTCGCGGGCGGAATGGACGGCGATATCGAGGAGGATCAGATTTTCCTCGTCGCGACCAACGTCGCCGCCGACCGTGCCTCGGTCGGCCGCTTCGCCTATTGCGCAGTCGACGGCATCGGGGAGAAGATCCCGGTCGACGTCCTCCCCCGCGACACCGCGACGCAAATCCTGACCGGGCTCAGCGAGAATGACTGGAACCGCCAGTCCTTCACGCAGGACGCCGGCCTGCCGCTGCGCCTGCCCGCCGCAGGCGCCGACCGCGACGCCGCGCTCGACCGCGTCGTCCCCGTCAAATGCCGCCGCCCGCTGCCCCCGGGGCGCGAGATGGCGCTCGTCTGGGATGCGCGCATCCAGCAGGCCGGCGTGCCCGGCCGCACCGCGGGGCGCGACCAGCGCTTCGACCATGACGTGCGCGCCGCCTTCACCGCCAAAATGTCGTGCAGCCGCATCAATCCGCAGGCCGGGTGCAACCCGATCAAGGACGTCGTGCTCAGCTTCGCCGCCCCCGTCGCGCGCGAAACCGCGCTCGCCGCGACGCTCAACACTGCCGACGGCAAGCGCCTGACCGCCAAGTTCGACGACGACGACCGCAACGACGCGTGGCTGACGCAGGTCCGCTTCACCGGCCCGCTGCCGCAGAATGTCGACGCGACGCTCGTCATGCCCGCCGACATCACCGACCAGAGCGGCCGCAAGCTGCAAAATCAGTCGAACTTCCCGCTCAAATTCCACATCGACCGTGCTCCGCCGCTGGTCAAATTCGCTGCCGAATTCGGTATCCTCGAGGCCGGCGAAGGCGGCGTCCTCCCCGTCACCGTGCGCGGCGTCGAAGCCTCGCTCGTCCAGTCGAACCTCAAGATGCCCGCGAACGTCCTCAGGGTCGGCGACGACGATGCCGCGATCGCACGCTGGCTGAAGCGCGTCGACGACGCCGACGACACCGACTTCCGTGAGGAAAAGAACGCCGCCGGCAAAGAGATCACGGTCAATTACACGGGCATCACATCGGTGTTCGACGGCGCTCCGGCCGGCGGCGAACGCCGCAACCTCCAGCTTTCGCCGCCTGCGGGCGGCAAGGAATTCGAGGTCGTCGGCATACCCCTGTCGGAAAAGGGCTTCCACGTCGTCGAGATCGCGAGCCCCGAACTCGGCGCCGCGCTGCTCGGCCGCCGCGCCACGCGTTACGTCGCGACCGCCGCGCTCGTCACCAATATGGCGGTGCATTTCAAATGGGGCCGCGAAGGCTCGCTCGCCTGGGTGACGTCGCTCGACACCGGCCTCCCCGTCGCGGGCGCCGAAATCCGCGTCTCCGACAGCTGCACCGGCCGCCTGCTCGCGCGCGGCACCGCCGACAAGGCGGGCCGCCTCGCCTTCGCCGGCGGACTGCCCGAACCCCAGACCTACTCGAGCTGCGAGGAAGACCCCGACCCCGCCAGCAGCGAGGGCCATGCGCTGATGGTCAGCGCGCGGTCGGGCGATGATTTCAGCTTCACGCTGACCGACTGGGGCGACGGTCTCCGCCCCTATGATTTCGACCTCCCCTATGGCTGGTCCGAACGCAGCGACATCCTCCACACCGTCTTCGACCGCGCGCTCGTGAAGGCGGGCGAGACGGTGCATATGAAGCATATCCTGCGCCGCCCCGTCGGCAACGGATTCTCGACGCCGCAGCCGCTGGCAGGCAAGCTCCGCCTCGTCCATCGCGGCTCCGACACCGAATTCGAGATGCCGTTCAGCATCGCGGCGACCGGCGCGGGCGAAAGCGTCTGGAACGTCCCCGCCTCGGCACCGATGGGCGATTATGAACTCGTCTTCGTGACGAAAGACAAGGACGGCGAGGACAAGACGATCTGGTCGAACCAGTCGGTCAAGGTCGACGAATATCGCCTGCCCACGATGAAGGCGACGGTGACCGGGCCGAAGGCGCCGCCCGTGCGCCCGACCGCGGTACCGCTCTCCTTCTTCGTCGGCTATCTCTCGGGCGGCCCCGCGCCGAATTTGCCGGTGGAGATCCGCACCAATTTCCGATCGAGCTGGAACGCGCCCGAAGATTATCAGGACTGGGATTTCGACGGCCAGCCGGTGAAGGAAGGCGTGATCCAGCTCGACGACAGCGGCGAGGAACCCGCCGCCGACCTGCCGCTCGCGCGTTCGGTGCCGCTGACGCTCGGCGCCGACGGCAGCGCGACGACCAGCGTGACCGTCGACCAGCCGATCACCGAGCCGACGCTGATGGCGGTCGAGATGGATTATGAGGATGCGAACGGCGAGACGCTGACCTCGAGCCGCCGCATCACCCTCTTCCCGTCGGCCGTGCGCCTGGGCCTCAAGACCGACGGCTGGCTGATGCGCGACAATGATCTGCGCCTGAAATTCGTCGCGCTCGACCTTGAAGGGCGCCCGATTTCGGGCCAGCGCGTCCAGGTCGCGCTCTACAATCGCGAGATCATCACCGCGCGCCGCCGCCTGATCGGCGGCTTCTACGCCTATGACAACCAGATGCGCACGACGCGCCTCGCCACCACCTGCTCGGCGACCACGGACAAGCTCGGCCGCGCGAGCTGCGCGATGGCGCCCGGCGTCTCGGGCGAGGTCACCGTCGTCGCGACGACGCAGGATGAGAGCGGCAACGAGGCGCGCGCGGTGCGTTCGGTCTGGCTCGCGGGCGACAACGACTGGTGGTTCGGCGGCGACAATGGCGACCGCATGGATGTGATTGCCGAAAAGCCGCGCTATGCCGCGGGCGACACGGCGAACTTCCAGGTCCGCATGCCGTTCCGCGAAGCGACCGGGCTTGTCACCGTCGAACGCGAAGGCGTGCTGTCGAGCTTCGTCGTGCCCTTGAAGGGCACCAATCCCGTCGTGAAGGTCAAGCTGCCCGCAACCTATGCGCCCGACGTCTATGTCTCGGTGATGGCGGTGCGCGGCCGCGTGACGGGTCAGGAAAGCTGGTTCCGCCAGATGAAGCGCGCGGTCGGCTTCAAGATCGAGAATAGCGAAGGCGCGCCCCCGACCGCCTTGGTCGACCTTGCCAAGCCGAGCTACCGCCTCGGCATCGCGAAGATCAAGGTCGGCTGGGAAGGCCATCAGCTCGGGGTGAAGGTCAAGACCGACAAAAACAAATATGCCGTCCGCGAAACCGCAAAGGCCAGCATCGAGGTCAAGACGCCGGGCGGCAAGGCACCCGCAAACGCCGACGTCGCCTTCGTCGCGGTCGACGAAGCGCTGCTTCAGCTCGCACCCAATGAAAGCTGGGAGCTGTTGGGCGCGATGATGGGCGAACGCACGCTCGACGTGCTGACCTCGACCGCGCAGATGCAGGTCGTCGGTAAAAGACATTATGGCCGCAAGGCGCTCGAACCGGGCGGCGGCGGCGGCGGCGACCTGTCGGGCCTCACACGCGAGGATTTCCGCCCCGTCCTGCTCTGGAAGGGCAATGTCCCGCTCGACAGCAAGGGCCGCGCGACGGTCGACGTGCCGCTCAGCGACAATCTCTCGGCCTTCCGCCTCGTAGCGATCGCGACCGACGGATCGCAATATTTCGGCACCGGCGAGGCCAGCGTGCGCACCGTGCAGGATCTCGGCGTGTACGCCAGCATGCCCGACCTCGTGCGCACCGGCGACACCTATGACGCGCGCTTCACGCTGCGCAACGGCACCGACCAGGCGATGGAGGTCACTGCGACCCCGACGCTGTCGCCCGCCGTCGCCACCGCGCCGCCGCTGACCGTCACCATCCCGGCGGGCGGCGCGGTGCCGATCAGCTGGTCGATGACCGCGCCGGAAGCAACCGGCCCGATTGAATGGACCGTCGATGCGGTCGCGAAAGGCGGCAAGCAGCGCGACCGGCTGGTCTTCCAGCAAGTCGTCGAGCCCGCGGTGCCGGTCGAGACCTGGGCCGCCAGCCTGTTCCGCGTCGGCGCGAACACGACGCTGCCGATCGCCATTCCCGCGGGCGCGCTGCCCGGCGGTTATGTCGACGTCGCGCTCGCCGGAACGCTCGCGCCGCCATTGTCCGGCGTGCGCGACTATATGGCGATCTATCCGTACAATTGCTTCGAACAGTCGACCTCGCGCGCGATTGCGCTGGGAGACGTCGGGCGCTGGCAGGCACTCGCCGAGGCGATGCCGACCTATCTCGATGACGACGGGCTGCTCCGCTACTGGCCGAACGAACGGCTCGAAGGCTCGGCGGAACTGACCGCCTATGTCATGGCGGTGACCGCGGCGAACGGCTTTGCGATCCCCGAGGCGTCGAAGGCCAGGATGGTGAAGGCCTTGCAGGCGATCGTCGAGGGACGGCTGACGCGCAAGGGCTATGGCCCCTACGACATCCGTCCGGTCCGCATTGCCGCGCTTGCCGCGCTCGCGCGCAACAATGCCTCGAACGCCCAGCTCGTCGCCGCGATCAACGTCGCGCCGGTCGACATGGCGACGGGCACGCTCGCCGACTGGCTCGTCGCGATCGAGCGCACGCCGAACGTCCGCAACGCCCCGGCGCTGCGCACGGCGGCCGAGGCCGAACTGCGCAAGCGCCTCGTCTATGAAGGCACGCGCCTCGACCTCGTCGACGATGCGCGCGCGCCCTGGTGGATGATGACCAGCGGCGACGAAATGGCGATCAAGGCATTGGAAGCCGTGCTCGGCCGCAAGGGCTGGGAAGATGACGCGGGCAAGCTGATGGTCGGTGTCGCGCAGCGCCAGCGCCGCGGACATTGGGACACGACCCCGGCGAACGCGTGGGGCGCGGTCACCGTCCGCCGCTTCGCCGAACTGTATCCGGCCAGCGCGATCACCGGCATCACCAATATCGCACTCGCGGGCGGCACCGCGTCGCAAAGCTGGCCCCAATCCGCTTTGAGCCCGGCTGACGTCGCGCCGCTGCGCGTGCCGCTCACCTCGGCGACGATGAGCCTCAAGCATGAAGGCACCGGCGCGCCGTGGGCGACGGTCAGCGTCAAGGCGGCGGTTCCGCTCAAGGAGCCGCTCAACGCGGGCTACCGGATCAAGCGCTCGGTCAGCATCGTCAAGGCGGCGAGCAAGGACCGGCTGACGCGCGGCGACGTGATCAAGGTACGGATCGAGGTCGTGGCCGCCGCGGGCCGCACCTGGGTCGTGATCAACGATCCGATCGCACCCGGCGCGACGATCGTCGGCAATCTCGGCGGTCAATCCGAAATGCTGGCTGCCCAAGCGGGCGGATCGGGCGCACAGCCGAGCTATGTCGAGCGCGGCAAGGACAGCTGGCGCGGCTATTTCGGCTGGATGCCCGCGGGTACGCACGCCGTCGAATATGTCGTCCGCCTCAACGGCTCGGGCCGCTTCACGCTGCCCCCGACGCGGGTCGAGGCGATGTATTCGCCAGCGATCCGCGGCCAGTGGCCGAACGCGCCGCTGACGGTGGCGAGCGTGGGATCGTGAGGAACCGGCGGACTAACAAGCTCCTCCCTGTCGCGAAGCGATGGGGAGGTGGCAGCGCGCAGCGCTGACGGAGGGGCTAATGGCGCACCGCCCCAGCCCCTCCACCATCCTGCGGATGGTCCCCCTCCCCATGCCTGCGGCACGGGGAGGATTTGTCCGGCCTTTCAGTCGATGACGCCCCGCAGCCACCGCCTCCGCGATGCCCTCGCATGGGCCGCGCTCGCCCTGCTCATCCTCACCACAATCACCCATCTCCTCACCCGCCCCCCGGCGATGCCCGCCTACACCGACGTCCGCGCCGATTGGCGCCCCAGCGAAGCCTGGCTCTACGACCGCGACGGTCGCCTGCTCGACAGCGAGCGCGTCAATTTCGAGCGCCGCCGCCTCGCATGGGTGCCGCTGAAGGACATCAGCCCCGCCGTCCGGAATGCCGTGGTACAAAGCGAGGACCGGCGCTTCTGGTCGCACGGCGGCGTCGACTGGCTCGCGATCGCCAGCGCCGTCCGCGCGCGGCTGACAATGTTGGGGGGGACCGGCGACCGCTCGCGCGGCGCCTCGACGCTGCCGATGCA
>JACDQN010000038.1 GCA_015657575.1 Sphingopyxis sp. | reverse complement strand
TACCCGTTCCCGGTCGACCGGGACGCGGTCAGATCAGCGGACGCGCCCGCGCCTGACGAGATTGACGATGGCGAGCAGGACGACAGCGCCCAGAAACGCCGTCAGCAGCGTCATCGGATCGAACGCGTCGCCGCGCAGGTGGCCACCGCCCAGAAAGCTGCCGAACAGGAAGCGGCCGAGGATCGACCCAAGACAACCGACGATGATGTTCAGGAAAATGCCCTGCTGCGCGTCGGTACGCATCACGATGCTGGCCAGCCAGCCGATGATGCCGCCCATGATAATTGCGATAATCCAAGTCATAAGATGACCCCCTACGATCATTGTGGCCGCCTGACGTTGCAGGCATTACATTGGTAACTCAAATATTTGAATTCGCCTAGCGGAATGGCGAGGCTGCGCGCCTCGCCGTTTCGTTCAGCGGACGCGTCCTCTGCGCACGAGGTTAATCAGCCCCAGCAGGACGACCGCACCGATGAACGCCCAGAGCAGTCCCACCGGACTGAAGGTGTTGAGGCTGGCGCCCATGCCGAAAAAGCTGCCCAAGAAATTCCCGAGAAACGCCCCGATAATCCCGACGACGACATTCAGGATAATGCCCTGCTGAGCGTCGGTGCGCATCACGATACTGGCGAGCCAGCCGATGATGCCGCCGACGATCAAAGGTAATGATCAGACCCATGATATTCCCTTCTCGAACCCGCCTCGCCGATGCGGATCGGCCGGCGATTGTCCGAACGCCTGATCGCGCACGAACATCGTTTCAACGATGAAGCTAAAATGCCAGGGGCGCCAAAAAGGTTCCCGGCGGGCGCCGGAGCGCGCCGCCGGGAAAGGAGGATCAGTTCCGGTCGGGGAACTGTTCCGGGTCGCGAATAGGGTGTTAACCAGCCGCGCGGAGCGGCGATGTGACGCACGTCACAGGAGCGAAAAAATCGGTGCGCCGAAAAGACTGCGCGCGACGCGCGCATGCGAAATGGGGGCCGACATCGCTGCCAACCCCCACTATCCGGCTTTGCTCTGCGTCCGGCCGTCCCGCTTCATCCCGTTCCGCCTCTCTTGCGATCGGCAGCCCGCAAAACGATGCGCTCTGGCGCACGCCGGAACAATCCGGCGACGGTTTGGTCGGCCCCCTTTCGGGGGCCGGCCTCACCTGGAAAGCCCTTCATCATCTCATCCGGGCGTCTGCCGAAGCGTCTGCCTTTCTCAAGCGATGGACTGCTTTCCTGTACCCGATCGGGTCCGCGTCAACTCGTGGGAATCGCTGCGTTCCGTGACCAGGCTATCGGTCGCTTTCCTCGTCGATCCAGTCCGTTCTCTTCCGGCTAGTCTTGCAACTACCCTTGATGTCCCGGCGGTTCGTCGTCTCCGTCGTCCGATGATTTGAAGCTGTCACGAACGCGGTCGGGCGCCAATAAAAAATCATCGAAAATGCGATCCGATGCCCCGCCGCTTGTGGATAAGTCCGGCATTAGCAACAAGCGGATTCGCCGCAGCATTTTTGTAACAGCGCTGCAGCATTTTCGGATTCGCTTGCCGCGCTGCAGCAGAGCGAATCGCCGCCGCGACTCGCCCTACCAGTTCGAATCGATTCGGCTTTCGCGACTCAGGCGCGGCCCAGATCGCCCTTGCCCACCGTCCCCGACGCCATTTCGAGCATCCGGTCGAGGCTCTTGCGCGCCGCGAGGCGAAGCCCTTCCTCCATCTCGATCTGCGGCTTGAGGTCGCGCAGCGCGAGGTAAAGCTTCTCCATCGTGTTGAGCGCCATATAGGGGCAGATGTTGCAGTTGCAGTTTCCGTCGGCCCCGGGCGCACCGATGAAGGTCTTTTCGGGCAGCGCGAGTTCCATCTGGTGGATGATATGCGGTTCGGTGGCAACGATCAGCGTATCGCCGGGAAAGCTTTTCGCGAACTGCAAGATGCCGCTGGTCGATCCGACATAGTCGGCATGGTCGACGATATGCGGCGGGCATTCGGGGTGCGCCGCGACGGGCGCGTCCGGGTGCTGCGTCTTCAGTTTCAACAGCTCGGTTTCGCTGAACGCCTCGTGCACGATGCACACGCCCGGCCACAGCAGCATGTCGCGCCCGAACTTGCGATTGAGATAGCCGCCGAGATGGCGGTCGGGACCGAAGATGATCTTCTGCTCGGGCGGGATCTGGCTGATGATCGTCTCGGCGCTGGACGAGGTGACGATGATATCGCTGAGCGCCTTCACCGCCGCCGAGCAGTTGATGTAGGTCAGCGCGATATGATCGGGGTGCGCTTCACGGAAACGTTTGAACTGTTCGGGCGGACAGCTATCCTCGAGGCTGCACCCCGCGTCCATGTCGGGCAGGATCACCGTCTTTTGCGGTGACAAAATCTTCGCCGTCTCGGCCATGAATTTCACGCCGCAAAAGGCGATGACGTCGGCGTCGGTATCCGCCGCCTTGCGCGACAACTCCAGCGAGTCGCCGACGAAATCGGCGAGGTCCTGAATCTCGGGCTTCTGATAATAATGTGCGAGGATGACGGCGTTGCGTTCCTTGCGCAGGCGGTCGATTTCGGCGCGCAGGTCGAGGCCCGAGAGATTCTCGCGGATGGGAGCAGTCATGGCATTTCCTTATATGGCTTAGCCTTGGCGTCCCCCTACACGCTGCCCAGCAGCAGGGCAACGCGGCGTCAGCCGCCCGCGAGCCTTTCCGCCAGCGCGGCGACGGGAGGCGCCATCGCCAGCAGATAGATGGTGATGCGCACCGCGATGACAATCGCCGCGATCGCCTTTGTCGCCGGATGGATGTGACCGAGCTTGCGCCGGTCGTGGCGCGCGATGATCGCGACGACCGCGAGCTGGATCAGGGCGACGGGAATGTCCGACCAGCCGATCATCAGCGGCATCGGCAACAAGCGGCCGAGCGCAGGTTCGAGAATGACGATCGTTGCGCCGATCATCAGCCGCCGGTGCCACGCGGTTAAATGACGCCGCCGCACCGCCGCCCACACCATCAGCCCGAAGACTATCGCTTCGACGACGGTAAGCGCCAGGAAATAGGGCGGCGAGAAAAAGGGTGGAAAGCGGTTCAGCACGAGCGAGGCGATGCCGGTAAAAATACCGAGCCCGGTGATGACGATCGCGAGCATCGCCCCGGTCCACCCCAGCCGCCGGTGCAGCGCCAGATTGCCGCGCGCCTCCAGCATCGACTGCCCGATCAGCAGGCCCAGCCAGGCCAGCATCGCTATACCGTGCGTATGGACCCACCAGGGCGCCGCGACGGGATCGACAAAGCCACGTAGCGCGAATTGCAGGAAACCGAAAATGATGAAGACGGCGAGGCCGATCGCCATCCGCTGCCAGAAATAGTCGGAACGCGCCGCGCCCGCTCCCTCTGCCGTCGTCGCCATGCCACACCCCCCAGTCGGCCGGATCGGACAGAAAGCTACCGCAGCATCGTCCGGCGGGAAAGCCCCAAGGTGCCGATCCTATCCTTCAGGCGTAGCGGCGAAGCGCGCGGTCACCTTCGCGTCGATCCCGGCCGCCTTCAGCGGCATCGCGAAGCTCTGCTCGACCGCGATGCGCGCGGCGCCCTGCGCGAGGCGCATCGGCGTCGCCCCCCTCGCCTGCTTGATCAGCTCTTCCTGCGCGCGCTTGCGGTTTGCGGCATCGAGCGTCTTTTCGGCGTCGGTCAGCGTCAGCAATATCTCGCCGTCGCGATATTCGCTGATCGCGTCGATATCGATCTCGGGACCCGCGAGCCGCAGCGGCGGCAACGTGACGGTCAGCGCATTGGTCGCACCGTCCCAGTCGAGGTCGGACTGTTCGAGCTTGCCGAGGTCGAGTTCGTAGCGGACGGTGCCCGGCATGATCAGCGTCTTCTTCGCGCTGAGCCCCAGCCGGCTCTGCGTCGAGGTCACCACCGCTACATAGCGCGCGGTGAAGGGCACGAGCACATTCTGTTCCTGCAAACCCTGCAGGCTCGCCGCGACGACGGTCTCGGGATCATAGCCCTGTTGCCAGTCGCGCCATGCGGCAACCGCCCACCAGACCGCGGCAAGCATAATCGCCGCGGCGGCGAGCAGGATCAGGCGCGGCAGGAGGCGCGGTGCAGGCGAAGCGGCGGGTGTGGGGGCGGGCGTGGTCATGGCGTCGTATAATCCGAACAATCGGGCGCCGGCCGGTCCATTTCGTAGCGCGACGTCGCGGGGTTGTAGCGCAGCGTGCGCTCATAGCTGCAGACGGGATCGGTTTCACGGACAAGATCGGCAGGCTTCAGCTTCAGCTCACTATTGTCTTGCGAGCGCCGCGACGTGCGCGGATAGGCCGTCGCGACGCCGCGATAGGTCAGAACGGGCAATTGACCTGCTTCGGCGGCCATTCCGGAAAGCGCCCCGGTAAAATTATATTCGTCGTGGCACGCCCCGCGCCGGTCCTTCATGTCGGCTTCCGAGAAGCACGCCCGGATCATCAGCGAGCTGTCCCACACGACATCGAGCAGTTCGTCGCCCAGATCGACGACCGACGGCGAAGCATCGAGGCGCAGTAGGTGGAGCCGGCTTCCTGATCCGCCGCCGCCCGAATACATCGCGCTCTGCGTCGCGACGACGCCCATCAGATATTGGCGCGACCCCGGCGCCGCGCCGTCGTGCGGCGGGACGATGATCAGATGCGGCCACAGGGTGAGGCTGTCGCCATCTCTGACGACGAAGGGCAGCGACAGGTCGCTGGCCTCGCCCGACGGCGCCGCGGCCTGCACCCGACCGCCGGCTTCGGGCGCGGCCGGCAGGTCGAGGCAGAGGCTCTTGTCGGGCAGGCATTGGCGGTCGCCCTCGCCCGCGACGAGCGCGACGATCAGCGCATCGGGTGCGGCGGGCGTCGGCGCGGCGGCGAGCAGAAGCGGCAGCAGCATCAGGCGAGCACCCATGTCTCGTCATCGCTGCGCACGATGCCGCGCGTTTCGAGATCGATCAGATGCGCGAGCACCGAACGGCCGGCGGCGCCGGTCAGCCGCGGGTCGAGTCCCTTGTACATATGCATGACCATCTCGGGAATCACGCCCGTCCCCTTTTCGAGTTCCCGCAAAATCTGCCGCTCGCGCTGCTTGCGGTGGCCGAGCATGCCGCGCACGAGCTGGCGCGGCTTGGTCACTGCGGGGCCGTGTGCGGGATAATAGACGCGATCCTGGCGTTCATAGAGCTTCGACAGGCTCGCCATATAGGCGGCCATGTCGCCGTCGGGCGGGCTGACGACGCTCGTCGACCAGGCCATGACATGGTCGCCGGTGAACAGCGCACCGGTCTCGACAAGCCCGAAGCAGAGGTGGTTCGACGTGTGCCCGGGCGTCGCCACCGCCTCGATCGTCCAGCCGTCGCCCGCGATCCGCTCGCCGTCGGTCAGCACGCGGTCGGGCGCATAGTCGGTGTCGAAGGCCGAGTCCGCGCGCGGCCCGTCGTCGGACAGCGCCAGCGGCGCACAGCCGATGATCGGCGCGCCGCTCGCCTGTTTGAGCGGTGCCGCGGCAGGCGAATGGTCGCGGTGCGTATGGGTGCACAGGATCGCGGCGATGCGTTGTCCCTCGGTCGCGCGCAGGATCGCATCGACATGACCGACGCCGTTGATATCAGCAGGATCCCCGATGCTGAGCCCCGATCCGGTCGGGCCGGGATCGATCACCGCGACGTCGCTGCCCGCCCCGACGATCCATGTCTGGGTGCCGGTAAAGGTATAGGGCGAGGGATTGGGCGCGAGGACTCGGCGCACCAGCGGTTCGTGCTGCTCGCACTCGCCGGCGCGGATGCTGTCGGGCCAGGGCTTTGCTTCGCTCATGCGCATCATGTGGCATCGCGGGGGACGAAGGAAAAGGGGGCACGGGTCGAGAGAGGCTTGCGGCAGGTTGCAGGCGCCGATCCCCCCTTGGCGGAGCCATGAGGAGGATCTGAATTGGGGCGCCATTCGGGCGGAAGGGGTCATTCCCCCGCTTGTCAACCCCGGGCTTGACCCCGGGGTTCTCACTATTCACCGCCGCAAGCTGGGACCCCGGATCAAGTCCGGGGTGACTGAATGTAGG
>JACDQN010000351.1 GCA_015657575.1 Sphingopyxis sp. | reverse complement strand
CCCGAAGGCAAGCACGAACGAGGGCATCTCGACTTCGCTCGATGCGAACGGAGATGGAGATGCCGGTCTTACGGAACGATATTCACCAAACGGTCGGGGACCACAATCACCTTCTTCGGCGTGGCGCCGGCGAGCAGCTCGACGATGCGCGGGCGCGCGAGCGCGGCGGCTTCGGTCGCATCCTTGTCGAGGCCCTTGGCGATCGTCATCGTATCGCGCAGCTTACCCGCCATCTGGATCGCGATTGTCACCTCGTCATCGACGAGCAGTGCCGGATCGGCGGCGGGCCATGCGGCATCGGCGACCATCGCGGTCGTGCGCTGGCTTTCGGGCAGCGCGGCCCAGGCTTCCTCGGCGAGGTGGGGCATCATCGGGGCGACGAGCAGGATCAGGGTGCGGCATGCCTCGGCGCGAGTGGCCGAGGGCTTGGCCTTTTCGATCTCGTTCGCGAGCGCGTGGATCTTCGCCACCGCCTTGTTGAAGCCGAGCGATTCGATGTCGGCGGCGACTCCGGCGATCGTCTGGTGCAGCTTGCGGGCGAGCGCCTTGTCCTCGGCGCCGTCGCCGGTGTTTTCAGTGTCGCCGAACAGGCGCCACAGGCGCTGGACGAAGCGCCACGCGCCTTCGATACCCGCCTCGCTCCACGGCAGATCGCGCTCGGGCGGACTGTCGGAGAGCATGAACCAGCGCGCGGCGTCGGCGCCATATTGGTCGAGGATGGCGTCGGGATCGACGACATTCTTCTTCGACTTCGACATCTTGATCACGCGGCCGATCTCGACCGGCGCGCGTCGGCGGCCAGCGTTGCGCCGTCGGCGCCGCGCTCGATCTCGTCCGGGGTGTAGAAGATCGCCGGTAGGCCTTCGCCCTGCGGCCGGCTATAGGTCTCGTGCGTCACCATGCCCTGCGTGAACAGGCTGGCGAAGGGCTCCTTGATGTCGATCATCCCCAGCTTGTTGAGCGCGCGCGTCCAGAAGCGCGCGTAGAGCAGGTGGAGGATCGCATGTTCGATGCCGCCGATATATTGGTCGACGGGCAACCAGCGGCGAATCACCTCGGGATCGAACGGCCTGTCCGCCGGTGCCGAAGCGAAGCGCAGGAAATACCAGGACGAATCGACGAAGGTGTCGAGCGTGTCGGTCTCGCGCACCGCTTCCCCACCGCACGACGGGCAGCTGACATGCTTCCAGGTCGGATGGCGGTCGAGCGGATTGCCGGGGACGGAGAAATCGGCGTCCTCGGGGAGCACGACGGGAAGCTGGCTCTTCGGCACCGGCACCATGCCGCATGCGTCGCAATGGATGAAGGGGAGTCGGGGTGCCCAGTAACGCTGGCGCGAGACGCCCCAGTCGCGCAGGCGCCACACGGTGGTGCCCTTGCCCCAGCCCTCATGCTCGGCGCGCGCGATGATCGCGGCCTTGGCTTCGTCGATCGTCATGCCGTCGAGGAAGTGGCTGTTCACGAGGCGGCCAAGACCGGTGTAGGCTTCATCGCCGTCGAAGACCTGGGCGGTTTCGTCGCCATCTGCGATCACGCGGTGGACGGGCAGACGATATTTGCGCGAGAAATCGAGGTCGCGCTGGTCGTGCGCCGGGCAACCGAAGATCGCGCCGGTGCCATAATCCATCAGCACATAGTTCACGACCCAGACGGGCAGGTGCCAGTTGGGATCGAGCGGATGCTCGACCGACAGGCCGGTGTCGAAGCCCATCTTCTCGGCGGTATCGATCTGTTCGGCGGCGGTGCCCTGGCGGCGGCATTCCTCGATGAACGCGGCGAGTGCGGGCGAATCCTTGGCAAGCTTTTCGGCGAGCGGATGATCGGGCGAGATCGCGGCGAAGCTGGCGCCGTAGAGCGTGTCGGGGCGCGTCGTGAAGACGTCGAACCCGACCGCGCCGCCCGCGAGCTTGAACGAGAATTCGAGCCCCTGCGACTTGCCGATCCAGTTTTCCTGCATCAGCCGGACCTTGTCGGGCCAGCTGTCGAGCGAACCCAGTCCTTCGAGCAGCTCGTCGGCGAAGTCGGTGATCTTGAGGAACCACTGCGACAATTTCTTCTTTTCGACGAGCGCACCCGAGCGCCAGCCGCGGCCGTCGATCACCTGCTCGTTCGCGAGCACGGTCATGTCGACGGGGTCCCAGTTGACATAGCTGTGCTTGCGCGTGACGAGGCCGTGCGCGAACAGGTCGAGGAACAGCGATTGTTCTTGCCCGTAATAATCGGGTTCGCACGTCGCGAGCTCGCGGCTCCAGTCGATCGCAAGGCCGAGCCGCTTCAGCTGGCTGCGCATCGCGGCGATATTGTCGCGCGTCCAGCCGCCGGGGTGGACGCCCTTTTCCATCGCCGCGTTTTCGGCCGGCATGCCGAACGCGTCCCAGCCCATCGGGTGGAGCACGTCGTGGCCGGTCATCCGCT
>JACDQN010000350.1 GCA_015657575.1 Sphingopyxis sp. | reverse complement strand
GGTGCGTCCGCCCGGAGATCTGGGGAGCGGACGCACGGGGCGCGGGCGGATCGAGCGCGGCGACAAGGGCAAGGGTCAGCGCAAGACCCAGGACGATTGCCCCCATCACCAAGCCGCCCGCCCCGGCCCATCTCAATTGCCCTTGCGGAAACGACGGAAGCGTTCGCGCCCTTCGGCCTCGGCGGCGGCCGCGCGCGCGGCGTCGAGCATCTCGGCGCGGCCCTGTGCGCTCATGACCGCGGCGAGATCGGCTATCTGCTGCGACTGGATGGCGAGAAGCTGGTTGCCCGCCTGCGCGGCCTGCAGCGCACCGGTCGCCGACTGGCTGGCGCCGACCATCGTCGAAATCGACGTGCGGGTCCCGCCCATGTTCGTGACGATGCCGGCCTGCACCTTCATCGCATCCTCGAAGGCGCCGACGCTGTCCTTCCAGCGCGCCTCTGCATTGGCGACCATCTCGGCGGCCGAGCCAGTCAGCGCCCCGCCCTTGTACCGCGCCTCGAACCCCTTCTGGATATCCGACACGTCGAACGCGATGCCCTTGGCCTGTGCGAGGAGCTGCCGCGTCTGGTCGACCTGCGCCTCCAGCGTTCCGAGGGTCGATGTCGGCAGGCTGTTGAGGTTCTTCGCCTCGTTCATCAGTGACGTCGCCTGGTTCTGCAGCTGCTTGATCTGGTTGTTGATCTGCTCAAGCGTGCGGGCGGCGGTCAGAATATTCTGCGAATAGTTGCGCGGATCGTGGACGATGCCGCCGAGCTGCGCGCTCGCCGGGACGGCCAGCATCGGTCCCGAGACCGTCAGGGACACAAGCGCCGCAGCAAAGACAGTGCGGACGATATTCTTCTTCATCGGGTGGACTCCTCATTGGGGGCGGCAATGGTGGGGAGCAGCTCGGCCGCCCATTCGAGCTTGCGGTGGGAAAGCCAGGCGGCTGCGAAGCCATCGGGACCATGCGCCGCGAATAGTTCGGCGATGCGCGTCTGGTCGGTCTTCGAGGAAGCGGCGGTGAAGGCGAGCGCGACCTCGCCCAGCCCCAAGTCGAAGAGGCGATTGCCGCGCCGCGACTGGCAATAATAGTCGCGCTTCGGGGTCGCCCGGCTCAATATCTCGATCTGCCGGTCATTGAGGCCGAAGCGCTCGTAGATGCGGGCAATCTGCGGCTCGAGCGCGCGCTCGTTCGGCAGGAATATGCGTGTCGGGCAGCTCTCGATGATCGCAGGCGCGATGCTCGACGTTTCGATGTCGGCAAGGCTCTGCGTCGCGAAGACCACGCTCGCATTCTTCTTGCGCAGCGTCTTCAGCCATTCGCGCAGCTGCGCCGCAAAGGCAGGGCTGTCGAGCACGAGCCAGCCTTCGTCGATGATGATGAGCGTCGGCGAGCCATCGAGCCGTCCGGCGATCCGGTGGAACAGATAGGAGAGGACGGGCCCTGCCGATGCAGCCCCGACAAGCCCTTCGGTCTCGAAGGCCTGCACGCGGGCGGCACCGATCCGCTCTTCGTCGGCATCGAGCAGCCGCCCCCAGGGTCCGCCGACCAGATAGGGCGCGAGCGCCTGCTTGAGGTCGCGCGACTGGAGGAGCACCGCGAGCCCCGTCAGCGTGCGCTCGGCGACAGGCGCCGTCGCCAGGGAAGTGAGTGCCGACCAGAGATGCTCCTTCGCCGCCGGGTCGATCGTTATGCCTTCGCCCGCGAACAGCGCAGCGAGCCATTCGGCCGCCCAGCTCCTGATCGCGGTGCGGGAATTGCGGCAGTGCGCCCGGATGAAGCTCGATCGCCTGCGCAAGATTGAGCTGAATGCGGTCGCACCAGTCGCCGAGCGCCGCCTCTGCCAGCGCGAGGACGACCGGGTTCATCGCCAGCTCGCCGACGTGCGGAGAGCGGATGAGCAGCCGTCCGAACCGCTTGGTGCGCTCGCCATAGAAGCCGCCCTCGCAAAAGGGCGTCGCCGCATAGCGCGGGTCGAGGTCGCGATCGATCGCTGCGATCAGGTCGGCGGGCACCGCCGATCGAAGGATCGCATACCCCTCCTCCTTCAGGGTCTGAACTACGGCAGGGGAGGTCTCGCCGTCCGTCGCCGGCAGGGTTTTGGTCATCATGATCCGGCTCCCTTCACGCTGCGTTGGCGGCGACCGGCTCGGCCCCGCCACCCGAAACGATGCCTGACGCTTCGAGCTTCTCCGGGGTGTCGGCGTCGATCTCGATCCGCAGCGAGGTCAGCAGTCGGCCCTCGTGAAAAGCGGGCTCGCCAAGGGCGCGGCAGTCCCATCCGAAGGTCATGATCTGGGCAAACCAGTCGGCCTCGGCGACGCCGGTGTAGGAGCGGATGCCGTTGGCCAACGCAAATTCGACAAGACCGACGAGGAGCGTGTCGCGCGCGATCCGGCGCTGGCGCGCCCCTACTC
This sequence comes from Sphingopyxis sp., assembly GCA_015657575.1. Lineage (GTDB taxonomy): Bacteria > Pseudomonadota > Alphaproteobacteria > Sphingomonadales > Sphingomonadaceae > Sphingopyxis. The sequence goes on along the minus strand of JACDQN010000350.1, from coordinate 13,960 downwards.
CCGGTGAAAGGCAGAAGCGGGTGATCTCGAAAATATCGGGACCCGATGGCGGAACGCCGTCGACCAGGTTCGGAAACAGGCCGTCGAGGAGAGCGGGGCGCGTGGTCGGGAGGAGCCGTGCGGAGGCCAGATGGCGTCCCATCGGATCGCCGACGATGAGGTAGGTCGCGTGGGGATCGTCGAAATGGTCGATCTCGAACCGGTCGGCGAGCACCGGCAGGTCCCATTTCAGCAGATCGATGAAGACGCGCTTGCGCGCCTCGAACATCGCGCGGAGCAATTGATGCTCATGCGCGCGGTTGGAATGATCGATTACGGACAGCATGGATGTGTCTCCCTTGAAAAGAGACCATCCAATTGAACCGCTTTTTGCCCCCGCACCATAGCACGATCGGGGGGTGCCCGATAAAAAAGTTCAGCGCTTGGCGATGTCCTCGAAGCTGAGGTCGCCGGCATAAAGCGCCCGCACGGTGAGCGTTATCCCGCCATTTGCCTCATAGCGCTGCCGCGCATTGCGAAGATGCTCGCGGACCGTGTCGGGACTGAGATCGAGGATGCGTCCAACCTTCGGCGCGCTGTTGCCCTTGGCAGACAGGATCAGGCATTCGCGCTGGCGATCGGTCAGGCGCGGCCCGATCTGCGCGAGTTCGGGGTTGGCGAGGAGGCGGGCAGCTTCGAACGCCGGGCCGCCGATCATTCGGGCAAAGAGCAGCGCCATGTCGTTGGCCGCGATCCCCGGCGTCCAGGCGAAGGACACCGAGCCATGTGCCTCGCCGGGGATATGCGCCGGAATGGTGAGTCCGTCGCCGATGCCATGACGCTGCGCTTCGCTCAGGATCAGCTCGTCTTCGGGCCGTTCACCCGCGAGCGGCTTCATGTTGCGCCAGAGAAAGCCTTCGAGGCTACGGTGGCTGGCGCGGTGAACGGGGTCGGTAAGACCAAGCCCCTGCTCATCGAACCAGCGTTCCCAGTCCTCGGGATAATTATGTACGCGGACAACCCTGTCCGGCGCGGCGAGGAAATCGACATGATGGCTGAGCGCGAACCAGGAGCAGCCCATGCGCGCACAGGCCTCTGTAAGCAGGTCGGCAAGACCCGCCCTGTCCTTCACCCGCGTGACGTCGAGCGCAAACGCGTGCGCAGCGTCCATCGTCGGCATTGCGACCCATGGCAGCGGACGGGGGTCGTCGCCAAGTCGGCCGACCGTCCCTGCTCCTCGTCATGGCCGGCGAGCGTCGCCCTCTCAATGGGCCGTCCCGCCGGCGACGGATGATCGCTGCTGGTCGAGGCGATCTACAAGGATGTAAATTTGTGGGCGAGCGCCATATATTTCAAATATAATCGTAATATGGAACCAAATTGGGGCCATCTCGGAAAAAGCCCCTGAGTTCCGCGGCCAATCAGCCCGGCCGGCCACGAAAATCCCAGACCGGAATCCCCATTTTCTTTGCTTTATCGGCAAGATTGTCCTGAATTCCCGTTCCCGGAAAGACGATGAGACCGACGGGGAGCGTTTCGAGGATTCGGTCGTTGCGCTTGAACGGCGCCGCCTTGCCATGGTGGTTCCAGTCGGGACGGAAGGCCACTTGTGCAACGCCGCGACTATCGGCCCAGCAGGCGGCCACACGCTCGGCACCGGTTGGTGTCGCGCCGTGCAAGAGGATCATGTTGCCATGACGGGCTTTCGCCTTGTCGAGCGCATCCCAGATCGCGCGATGATCATCGCAATCGCTGCCGCCGGTGAAGGCAATGCGGGTTCCTTCGGGAAGCAGCGCCGCCGCCTTTTGGCGAAGCCTTGCATCGAGAAAGTCGCGGCTGTCGATAAGCGATGCGGTCATCGTTCGATGCTGCGTCCGTGAGCCGGCCCGCGGAGCCCAGGCCTTGCGCAGAGCCAAGCGAAACTGCTCGGCCGCTGTCTCGCGGAAAAATTCCATCGCGTCGCGGCGCTCGATCAGGCTGATGCCCTGCTGTACGAGGCGTTCAAGCTCCACCGACCGGATCTCGCTCCCGTCCTGTTCGCGCTGCGCGCGGCGCTGCAGCTGTTCGTTGTCGTCGAGGCTGCGTTCGACCCGTTCTCCCGCGCGGTGGAACAGGTTGACCACATTCCAGAGGAGCTCTTCGAGGTCGGGTTCGATCCGCGTTTCTTCGAGACAGCCGGTAAGGGCATCGAAGATATCGGCGACTGCCCCTGCCGCAAGACGGGCATCGGGAAGTGGGCGCGGGTCGGGCTCGTCTTCGAAGGGGCGATGACCGAAGAGTTGCATCTCCTGAAGGAGAAGATGGGTGGCGCCGGCTTCGGCAGGATCGTCGGCGGGTTCGGCGGGGCTTTGCATGATCGTCTCCAGTCGGGTTTTGCCGCGCTGGCGCGGCCTTCGCGGCGACCCCTCGCGGCGCGCCGTGCCGAACTGCACCGCGGCCCCGGCCGCGGCCGGAGCCGGAGGCGGAGGATGGCGGGCGAAGGCTATTTTGGTTCGCGATGCAAGGGCGCCGCGCGCCCCGGCGGAAAATAGCCGCACGCCCGCCATTGCGGGCCCGGTGCGGTTCGCCGCAGTCGCCCTCTTGCGAAGGGCGGAACGCGGCCATCCGATGGCGTAGCACAAGCTCCAGCGCCTCGCTCGCCGCCTTCCTTCCGGCCGATCCGCCGCCCTCAGAGCAGGAGTTCACGATCCGCAGATAAAAGCTGCGGTCGAAGCGAGACGATCATCCTCTGCCTGCCAAGCGTCATGAGATCGGCGTTGAAATCGCCTCGATCCGCTTCGAGCGCGATGACCTCGATGCCGACCGGCCGGGCTCGGTCGCAAAGCGCCGCATAGGCGGCCGCTCCCGCCGGGTCGTCGTCGCGCGCCACATAAAGGCGCTTCAGCCCGCCAGGGAAAGCAAGTGCTCCGAGATGGGCTGCCGAAAGGGCGGCGATCATCGGCAAGGCCGGTGTGATCTGCCGGAGCGACAGGATCGTCTCGATGCCTTCACCCGCCGCCATGACCGCAGCCGACGCGTCGAACCGAACGCCATGACCGAGAAGCTGGCCCATGGCACGGCGTGGATAGGCAACCGGCGCCTTGTCACAGGCGGCGGCGTCGAGCCAGGTGCGATGGACCCCGGTGACATTGCCGGCATCGTCGGTGACCGCCGCGATCAATGCCGGCCAGGCTCGGCGGACATCGGGGGCGTCATCTTCGGAGGGATGATAAAAGCAGTGGGGATGGAAGCGGAGCCATTCGGCATCGCGAAGTTCGCCGATCGCACGGGAGGCAAGATAGGCGCGGGCCAGGGTTCCGCCGAGCGGCTTCGATCCTGCCCATAGCCTGCGGGCCGCCTCGGGAGTGCCGCGCGGCGCTTTGCGCGGGGCCGGATTTCGTTCGGCCGGCGTGATCGCGGGCAGGCTCAGGAAGCGGCGCGCCTCGTCTAGCGTTTCACGGAATGATGCGTGACCGCAGCTTGCGGCGATGATGTCGAGGAGATCACCATGATCGCCGCTGGCGGCATCCGTCCATTTGCCCGCCGATCGGAGACCGTCGGCGGAACCCGCGAGGCGAACATAGAGGCTCCGGCCGGGAGCATTCCGGACGTCGCCGACCATCCAGTAGTGACCCTCACGGCGTCCATGGGAAAGATATCTTCGGCAAACCGCCTCGGCATCGTCGGCAAGGCGGCGCGCTACTTCTGCTGCAGGACTCGACATGGGGGCCTCCTTCGCAAGACGGACTGCGAGCGATCCCGCCCGGTCGAGCGGTTCCGAAAAGCACGCAGCGGTCTGGCAGCCCCTGCCGGACAGCTCCGATGTTCGCGCGGAGCATCCCGATTTCAAGGGCCAGCGAAAAAATGGGGAGCCCGGCTCGGCGCCGAACTCCCCGGACGATAGGTCGCGATGCTATTCGGCCGCGATCGCGTCGATGTCGTCGCCGTCCACCTCGTCTTGGCCCGCTTCGGACGCGGGACCGTCATCATTTGCTGCATCGAGCTCGGCATCGCCTTCGGGCTCGTCGATGACGGGCGTGCGCAGGGGATGCGCGAGCCAGCCGGTGCCCTTCAGCAATTCCTCGGCCGCGCTGGCCATCTCGGGCTTTTTCAACCCAGCGATGCGCCCGGCCGCTTCGGCCCCGCACGCCTCTTCGACGGCATCGAGGATTCCCGGCTTCGTTACCCGGCCGAGATAATTGGCCGTGGTGGCAACCCAGCCCGCCTGGACCATGTCGAGGCCGGATGCCCGCGCGAGGATGTGCGAATGCTCGATCCGGCTCGCCACCGCGCGTGCCGACACCCGGCCCTCATTGTAGCGGGTCGCCGGTTCCCACACCGCATTGACGCCGAACGAAACGCAGTGCGCGAACAGTGCCGCCTGGTCATCGGCGTCGAGGCTGGCGAGCGTGTCCCACAGCTCGGCGGTGGCATCGGGGAGCCGCGCCGACCAGCCTTCGTGCCGCTCGCGGATCGCCCGGGCGGACGCTGTGTCGTTGAGCCCCGCATCATAGCCGCCCATCGAATGATTGCGCAGCGCGATGCCGACGCAGCTCGCCGACGAGGCATAGGTGTAGAAGCATTCGAGGACGATCGCGTGGAGCATGGCGGCAAAAGCCACCAGCGGGCTTGCGGCCAGTGCGTTGCGCAGCGCGAGGGTGCGGTGCGCGGTGAGGTCGGTCACGAGCTTGTCGGGGAGCGGGCGGACAAGATCGTCCGGATCTTCCGCCTCGCCGGTGCCGACCTCCTCCGCGGCCGTCTCGCTGGTCCCAGCCCCCTGCACGTCATCGTCGATCGCGTCGCCGGCTGCACCCTCGCCCTCGGAGGCCCCATCCTCGGCGGGCGCTTGCGGCTCGTCCTCGGGCCGCACGAAGCCGCGTTCGATATGCAGCGACCCGTCGACATCGATGCTGACGAAGGTCCCGGCGATCGCCATTTCTTCAGGATCGTAGATCAGCGGCTTCGAGACGAGCGGGGCGATCTCTTCGTCGATCGCCTCGATCCGGGCGCTGATTTCATCGGGGATGTCCTCGGCCCCCGCCCATTCGTCTTCGAGCCGGTCGGCTTCTTCGCGCAACGCTTCGATCCGGGCTTCGTCCTCGGCGCTCGTCTCGGCCGCAACACCATCGATCGGACGGTGACCGAAAGTGTGGCCATAAGGGAAGTCAACCGCGGTCTCGACCCACTTCCAGCCTTCGGCCGCGATACCGGCCACTTCGGCTTCGAGCTTCTCGGCTTGCAGCCGGTCGAGCAGCGCGACGTCCTCAAGCCAGCCGCCGTCATCGCTTTCGAAAAGATCGCGAAGAATATGTCCGCCGGCTTCGCGGTAGGCGTCGAGCGTGACGAACAGAACGCGCTTGTCCGATGCCCGCACCTTGTCCTCGGTCAGGCGCGCGCGGATATACCAGGGCTGCTGGGTGTGGCTCGAGGCGAGCATGTCCCACACCTGCTCCTGCCTTGCGTGATCGCTCGACACCGAAAAGGCCATCAGCTGTTCGAGCGTCATGCCGTCCTCGGCATAGATGTCGTGCAGCTTGGGCGAGACCTCGGCGAGCTTGAGACGCTGTTTCACGACCGCCGGCGTGACCATGAAGGTGGCCGCGATCGTTTCGACGTCGCTGCCCTGTTCGACGAGCTTCTGCATCGACCGAAACTGATCGAGCGGATGCAGCGGCTCGCGGTGGACATTCTCGGCGAGCGAATCTTCTTCGGCCGACACGGCGTCATCGTCGCGGACGATGCACGGGACGGGCTCGGTCTTCGCCAGGCGCCGCTGCTTCACCAGCATCTGGAGTGCGCGGAAGCGGCGGCCGCCGGCCGGGACTTCGAAATGCCCGGTCTCCTTGCCCTCCTCGTCGCGCTGCGCGCGAACCGTCAGGCTCTGGAGCAATCCGCGCCGCGCGATGTCCGCCGCCAGGCTGTCGATCGACACCCCGGCTTTCACGCGCCGCACATTGGCCTGGCTCAGAACGAGGGCGTTGAAGGGGATTTCCCGCGCGCCGCTGAGCGTGATTTTTGCCTGTTTCGTCATGATGCTTCTCCATGACAGGCCGCCGCGAGACTCTCTCCCGGCTCCCAGCCCGTCATGGCTCCGGCGCAGCCCTCTCCCTCTGAAGGGACAGGACCGCGCCGGCGGCGAACGCGAGGCAGGATCAGTGTACCGAGGCCAGAAGTTTCGCCCCCTTGGCTTCGAGCTCGAGCCGTCCGTCCTGATGCGGACGCTCGCGGGCCAGCGCGGTGATCCCCTGCACGAAGTCAAAGATCGATGCGGGCGGGTGCCCTCTCCTGCAGCACGCTGCGAATGATCCGATCGCTTTCGCCCTTCGAGAAGCCGCGTTTGCGCAGGAAGGTCCGCCGATCGTCATCATCGCGCGCGACGATCGCCGCGCGAGCCGCCTTGATCCCGTTCATGAAGGACCCGGGCGACGACGAGGCGAAGCGTTCGAGCGCGGGCGCCGCTTCCTGCGCGAAGCGTCCTGCCGCAAACTTGCTGTGCCGGATGCTGATTTCCTCGAAACCCTCGGCGCCCCAGATGTTACGGTTCATGCAGACGGCGCGAAGATAGAAGGTCGCCATGCCGAGGGCTTTCGACCCGACTTCGCTATTCCAGCAATAGAAGCCGCGGAAGAAGAGATCGGGATCGCCATTGGGCAGGCGACCGGCCTCGATCGGGTTGGCGTCATCGACAAGGAAGACGAAGACGTCGCGATCGCTGGCATAGAGCGTCGTCGTATCCTTCGTGACCTCGACGAAGGGATTGTGGTGCATCGTCGACCAGTCGAGGAGCCCCGGCACCTTCCACCGTGTATCGCCGGTGCCATTGCCTGCGATCTTCATAACCGCGGCGACGAGTTCGTGATCCCAGATGCGGCCATAGTCGGGGCCGGTCACGGCCCGCAGCTCGGTGCGCCCGTCGCCTGTCTCGAGCGTCTTCACCAATTCACCGCGATGGGCGAGCAGGCCGTGCTGCATGTTGATACCCGCCAGGGCGGCGGGAAGCTGGCGCAGATAGCCGGACGGCGCGCCGACGAGGCTGCACATTTGCCCGAACGACCAGTGCGTGGGCGCAACGGGCGCCTCGCGATCGGGAAGGAGCAGGCTCAGCCGTTCGGGCTCGTCGGCCGCTGCGACGACGCGGATAGCGCGCGTTTCGACGGTGCGCGCGGTCGCGGTGTCGACCCGGGCGCGCACGGCATCATGAAGGTCGGAGAGGGAAAGATAGCGCTCGTCGTCGGGCCGCGAGAACCATTCGGACGAGACGCGGCCGATGCGCTGGCCGCGCGAGATGTCGACCTTGTAGCCCGGCGACGAATTGCGGGCGAGGGTGCTGGGATGAAGTGTCATGGCGTGTCTCCGCGACGGGTCCGGAAGCCTCTCTCCCGGTTTCAACCCGTCACCTGGCCCCTCTCTCCTCTCCCTCTGCGGCCGCCGAAGGTGGCCGTGCGTCGCGGTGAAACCTCGCTGCAAGCCTCATGCCTTGCGCAAGCGCGACGCATATGGTTGCCCGCAACCCCTCCATGGCGATTTCATAATTCCACAATTTTCGAAATATAATTTGCGCGCCCCGCTCCGATGCTATATTTCGATACATCTAGAAAGGTCGATTCTTATGACTGACATGAGTATCCAGGTTTGGGCCGTGGACGCGTTGGGCGCACTCGCTCACGAGACCCGTCTCGCCGTCTTCCGTATGCTGGTCACCGCCGGCCCCGATGGCATGATCGCGGGAACGATCGCCGAGCAGGCCAAAGTACCGCCATCGACCATGTCGCATCACCTAGCGACGCTCGAACGCGCAGGGCTCGTCCAGTCCGAACGTGAGAGCCGGTTGATCCACTACCGCGCCGACTATGACGGCATGAGCCGCCTGCTCACCTTCCTGATGAAGGACTGCTGCCAGGGCGCGCCCGATATGTGCGCCGATATTTTCGCCAACATTTCCTGCAACGGCTGAGGCGCGACATGACAGAGAAGACCTATAATGTGCTGTTCCTGTGCACGGGTAACAGTGCACGCTCGATCCTCGCCGAAGCCCTGCTGAACCGCATGGGGGAAGGCCGATTCCGGGCCTATAGCGCTGGCAGCTTTCCCAAGGGCGACGTGCATCCCGCCGCACTCGAACTGCTCTGCGAACTCGGGTTCGATACGCGCGATCTCCGGTCGAAGAGTTGGGACGAGTTTTCGGGCCCGGCTGCGCCGAAGCTCGATTTCATTTTCACCGTCTGCGACAACGCAGCGGGCGAAACCTGCCCGATCTGGCCGGGAAACCCGACCACCGCGCATTGGGGGATCGAAGATCCCGCCGCGGTCGAAGGTCCGGGCCAGCGCGAAGCGTTCGAACGCGCGCTCCATTACATGTCGAACCGGATCGCACTCTTCCTCGCGCTACCGCACGAAAGCATCGACGAGATGGCGATGGCGCGAAAGTTGAAGGACATCGGCCGCACCGAGGGTGCAACGGGCGATCGGGAGGCAGGCGCATGACCGCCGACATCATCATCTATCACAACCCTGAATGCGGGACGTCGCGCAACGCGCTGGCTCTCATCCGCAATGCAGGCATCGAACCGCATGTCGTCGAATATTTGAAGACACCGCCTTCGCGCGCCTTGCTCGAGCAACTGATCGAACGCGCCGATATGAACCCGCGCGACTTGCTCCGCGAAAAGGGCACGCCCTATGCAGAACTCGGCCTCGACGACGCCGACCTCGGCGACGACGCGCTCGTCGATGCGATGATGGCGCATCCGGTGCTCATCAATCGCCCGCTCGTCATCACGTCGCGGGGCGTGAAACTTTGCCGCCCGTCCGAAGCGGTGCTCGACATTCTCCCGGCCCGCCAGCTCGGTGCCTTCGCCAAGGAAGACGGCGAACAGGTCGTCGACGCCGACGGCAACCGCGTCCAGGCCTGAAGGGATCGTCATGACTGCCGCAAAGCGCGAACGCCTCTCTTTCCTCGACCGCTATCTGACGCTCTGGATCTTCCTTGCGATGGCGCTCGGCGTCCTCCTGGGCTCGCTGTTCAAGAGCCTCCCCGGTGCGATCGATGCGATGTCGATCGGAACGACGAATATCCCGATCGCCATCGGGCTCATTCTGATGATGTATCCGCCGCTCGCCAGGGTGCGCTACGACGAGTTGCCGCGCGTATTCGAAGACAAGCGTGTTCTGGCAATCTCGCTCATCCAGAACTGGATTATCGGACCGGTTCTGATGTTCGCTCTCGCGGTCATCTTCCTCGCGGACAGACCCGAATATATGACGGGGCTGATCCTCATCGGTCTTGCGCGGTGCATCGCATGGTAATCGTATGGAACCAGCTCGCGAAGGGCGACAATCAATATGTCGCGGCGCTCGTCGCCTTCAACTCGATCTTCCAGATCCTCTTCTTCAGCGTCTACGCCTGGTTCTTCCTGTCATTTCTGCCGCCACTCTTCGGTCTCGAAGGCAGCGTCATCGACGTCAGCTTCTGGACGATCGCCGAGGCCGTGCTCATCTATCTCGGCATCCCCTTCCTTGCGGGTTATCTCACGCGCCGATTTCTCGCACGCGCGAAGGGCGAGCTATGGTACGAGACCCGCTTCCTGCCGAAGATCGGTCCGATCACGCTCGTTGCGCTACTATTCACCATCGTTGCGATGTTCAGCCTCAAGGGCAGCGAGATTCTCACCATCCCCGGCGACGTCGTCCGGATCGCCATCCCGCTCACCATCTATTTCGTCGTGCAATTCGTCATCAGCTTCTGGATGGGCAAGCTCATCGAAGCCGATTACCCGCGAACGACAGCGGTTGCCTTCACGGCCGCCGGCAATAATTTCGAGCTCGCTATCGCGGTCGCGATCGCCGCCTTCGGTCTTGCCTCGCCCGTGGCCTTTGCGGCGGTCATCGGCCCACTCGTCGAAGTGCCCGTCCTCATCCTGCTCGTCAGCGTCGCGTTCCGCCTCGGACGCCGCTGGTTCCCGGCAAGCACGCCTTCGGAAGCCTGACACACATGACCGAACATAGTTTCACGCGCCTGCGCGGTCTCAGCGATGCCGACCATCTCCCGGCGCTCAGCTCTGAGTATATTCGCGCGCGGCCAGCGCTTGGCCTCGGGCCGCTCGATCCGGCACCTCGCATTCTGCTGCTTTATGGCTCCTTGCGCGAGCGCTCCTTCTCGCGCCTTGTCGTGGAGGAGACCGCGCGCCTCCTCCAGCTCTTCGGCTGTGAGACCCGCATCTTCGATCCGTCCGACCTCCCCTTGCCCGATCAGATCGCCGACGATGATCATCCGGCGGTCGAGGAGCTGCGGCAGCATTCCATCTGGTCCGAGGGTCAGGTCTGGTGCAGCCCTGAGCGCCATGGCCAGATCACCGGCATCATGAAGGCGCAGGTCGATCACCTCCCCCTCGCCTACAAGGGCCTCCGCCCGACGCAGGGGCGCACGCTTGCCGTGATGCAGGTATCGGCAGGGTCGCAATCGTTCAACAGCGTCAACACGCTGCGCATCCTCGGCCGCTGGATGCGGATGATCACCATTCCCAACCAGTCGAGCGTCGCCAAGGCCTATCAGGAATTCGACGAATCAGGCCGTATGTTGCCATCGAGCTACTACGACCGCATTGTCGATGTCGCCGAAGAGCTTGTCCGCTTTACCGTGCTCATCCGCGGCCACGCCGAACAGCTCGTCGACCGCTATTCGGAGCGCAGAGAGTCCGCGGTGACGCCTCTCGAACTAGCCACTTTGCCGCGATGCTGATCTTCCTTGGATGTTCCGCAGGAGATGGGAACGCCTTCCAGACGCACGGAAAAGTCCGATATTGGCAAGTTGGAGAATCCGTAGCGCAGCGAACGATCGGCGAGCAAGCATGGCGGGTACGTACAAGATGCTCACAGTCCTGTTAAACTTTCTGCCGGTCTCTCCGTTATGGTCGAAATGCTGTTTCGCTCTCAAACTTTGCCGTATAACGCGCCGCAACACTGAGCAGTCGCGATGCCATCAAACGATACCATTCGGCCGGTTCGCCGGGCCCAACACCGCGTCGCTCTGTTACTGACCGGGGCGCTGTTATACTTCACCCTCGCTGCTGGCACGATCCTTCTCACGAGTGACGGCAAGAGCCACGCTACCGTGTGGCTAGCTGATGCGGCGATCCTCGCGCTTTTGCTGAGCCGACCGAAATCGGATTGGCCGCTCGCACTTGCGTTGGGATGGGCAGCAAACCTTGGCGCCAACGCCCTGACCCGCGAATGGGCGCCGGGAATTACTTTGTATGGCCTTATAAACATGGCTCAAGTTCTTCTTGCGGCATGGACATTACGTCGTTGCTCGCAAAAAGGCGAGATTCTTGCCAATGCTCGTGCGACATTCACCTTTCTCATCTGCGGCGGGCTCATTGCACCCGCAGTAGGCGCGATCGCCGGGTCGACGGTATCCTGGGTGAACTATGGCGAGGCATTTCTACCTTCGCTAGAGCGTTGGTACTCGAGCAACGCGCTCGGCATTGTTATCCTGACACCGTTTCTAAAATCATGGTTCGACGGGAGCTATGTATCGGCGCTCGGTATGCGCGGCTCGCGAAAGCGCGCAGAAGATCTGTTCCTCTTGCTGTTTCACACAGCCGTCAGCGCGTTTGTCTTCGGCCAAAGCGGTCTCCCGCTTTTGTTCGCGCCCCTCTGCAGCCTCCTCCTGCTAGCTTTCCGGTCAGGTCGCCTCGCCACGCAAGCGGGGGTGGTTATCGTTGGGATTTCCGGCGCGCTTGCCGCAGTCTACCATCTCGGACCGGTTGCCTTGGTGCAGGGCGGCCCGGTTTTCGAAGCGATCTTCTTCCAGTCCTATCTCGCCATTTTGCTCGGGACAGCACTGCCTGTGACCGCTCTCGTTGCCTCGCGCGCGGAGGCGTTGGCCGAGGCAGCGCGTCGGGAAGAAATGCTGCGGATGATTCTAGACCATTCCCCCGACGCGATCCTCAGTTTCGATGATGGCGGCAGTTGCCGTTGGGCCGATGGAGCGACCGACGAGCTGCTGGGATTAAGTGCTGGGTCCTGCCGCGGTGCCTTGATCGACGAGCTTGCGCTGAAGATCAGCCCGGTCCTGGCTAAACTATGCCGCGCCGCCCTTGCCGATCCCGCCGAAACCCAGATCGCCGATTTCGCTCCCACCAATCTCGAGGGTCGCACGCTCGAGGCGACGGTCAAGGCGGTTATGTCGGACGAAAAAGTGGTCGGAACAGTTGCGACTGTCCGTGACGTGACGGCGCAGCGAGCGCGCGAGCGGGAGATCGCGCGCCTCGCAATGACGGATCCCCTCACCAAAATTCCTAATCGCGCCGGCTTCGATGCAGCCATTGAGCGCGTTCCGATCAAGGGAGAGGCAGCCTGTATTGCCTTGATCGATATAGATAATTTCAAGGGCATAAATGACCGGTTCGGTCACAAGGCTGGCGATCGCGCGTTGGTCGAACTGGCCGCGGCTATTGTGCGTCTTTCCGGTAGCGATCATCTTGTGGCGCGATTGGGCGGTGACGAATTCCTGATCCTATTGGCTGGCGACATCACAGCAGCGCAACGTTTTTTCGGAGGGCTTCAAAGCGAGATCGCTATCCTTTCGGCATCGCTTGAGTTCGATATCACCATTAGTGGCGGGATTGCAGAACTGCATGCGTTGGCAGAAATTGACAGCGTATTTGAAGAAGCGGATCGGCGACTTTATCGCTCAAAGCGGGACGGGCGAAACCGGGTGACGGCGACCGCGTAATAGCGATCGTTGAATAGGACCGCGTTTAGCCTCCGAGGCCGGAACTTACCGCTCATGCCACCGGCGCGCTTGCGCCGGTCACGATTTCAGGGCGAGGCGCGATCATCCCCTGCAGCCGCTGTGCGGGAAATTGCGATTGCCGGGCCGGTCGGGCCTGCGCTAATATTGCGCGGCGGTGGGGAGGCGCAAACAGGGCAATGGAACAGGTGGGGACTCCATGTCGTGGCCAGTCCGCAGCTTACGCGTCTGTGTTCGGCCCGTTTCAACTCCGCGCGCCCGATCACCATGAAATTTCGATTACCAACCGCCGCGCCCGGGCTTTGCTTGCCATATTATGCCTTGTCGGCGACGAAGTGATCGAGCGCGATTTCCTGAGCAAGCTCTTGTGGCCCGGCCGCTTCGAGGCCCACGCCAGGGCTAGCCTGCGCCAATGTTTGCTCGATCTGGGCAAGCTGCTTGCGCCGCACGGAGCGGGCATATTGAACGTCTCGCGCAGCAGCGTCGCGCTGCGGCCCGGTGCCGTCACGACCGATCTTGCGGCGCTGGAGCGCGCGCTGGCGAGTGGGGATTTTCCTGCGGCGATCGCGCAGATCGACGCGATCGGGACGAAACCGATCCTCGACCAGATGGATTTCGGCGCCGCCTTCAACCAGTGGCTGGCGCGGCGCAGCGGCGATGCCGAGCGGCGGCTGCATGCGGCGGTCGAGGCCGGACTGGCCACGCTGGAGCGGGCCGGGGATCGCGACACGTCCGCGCGGCTGCGCGACGCATGGTCCGCTCGCGGTCGCGAAGCGCCCCCCGTCCCGGCCGCGGCGGCGGGCGGCGGACGGACGAGAATCGCGGTGCTGCCCTTCCAATCGGTCGGTGGGGGCGGTGCCCCCGATTATTTCGCCGACGGCGTCGTCGAGGAACTCATCACGGCGCTGGGACAGGTGCCGCAATTGCTGGTCGCCGGGCGAACCTCGTCCTTCCATTTCCGGGATTCGCCGCTGGCCCCGCCCGACATCGCGAAAGCCCTGCGCGTCTCGCACCTTGTCGAGGGTTCGGTCCAGCGACAGGGCGAAAGGCTGCGCGTCCATATCCACCTGATCGACGGGGCGACGGGTTTCGAAAGCTGGGCCCAGCGGTACGACGGATCGCTCGACGGGATATTCGCGTTGCAGGCGACCGTGGGCGGCAGGCCGGTACACCAATGGCGGTCGGCAATGGTCCTGGGCATCGCGATGGCGCCGCCGCCGGCACGCGGCATGACCGGCAGCAAACAGG
>JACDQN010000349.1 GCA_015657575.1 Sphingopyxis sp. | reverse complement strand
TCACCGACCGGACCCGCGACGGTGTCGATCGACGCCTGGCCCGACGCACCGATCTTCACCAGCGCGCGGAGAATACCGATAACGGTACCGAACAGACCGATGAACGGTGCGGTCGAACCGACGGTCGCGAGGAAGGCGAGGCCGCCGTTGAGCTTCGAGTTGATGTGGTTCTGCGAACGCTCGAGCGTGCCGTGCATCCAGTCGTGGGCTTCGACGGGATCGGTCAGCTTGTTATGCTCTTCGTTGGCGCGCAGACCGTCTTCGACGACCTGGCGATAGGCGCTGTTCTTTTCGAGCTTCGCCGCACCTTCCGCGAGCGTCGAGGCGCGCCAGAAATTGGCGTCGACCGCCTTGCCCTGGCCGATCACCTTATTTTGTTCGAACAGTTTGGTGAACAGGATGTAGAGCGTGCCGACGAACATGATCAGCAGGATGAGGAAGGTCAGCTGCGAGACGACACCGCCTTCGCAGAGCGCCGGGATGAGACCGTAGGGGTTCTGGCCTTCTTCCTTCACGCACATCGATGCGGGCATCAGGCTGAGCCCGACGTCGTGAGCGGCAGCCGGCGCCGCAGCGGCGGCATTTGCGATCAGATTAAACATAGTGGAAATTCCCTCTCAAAATATGCGGTAAGGTCAAAATATCGTGGCGGGCGGATCAGCGGGGGATCTGCCAGCGGATACGGTTACTGTACGAGCCGCCCGTGGGGTTGCCCGCACGGTCCTTGCCCGGGTTGAAACGGCCGCGGCGCTGGATCAGCTTGCACGTTTCCGCATCGAGGTCGGCATGACCGCTCGACGAGGTGACGTCGCAGCTCGTGATCTTGCCCGTCGCGTCATAGGCGACGCGGAAACCCGTCGTACCTTCACGCTCTTCGCGCATCGCGCGCGCCGGATAGTCGTCGTTGGTCGCCCAGCGGCCCGGGTTGCCGCGCGGAGTGCCCGCCTGGCTGAGATCGGGGGTCGGCGGCGGAGCCGGCGGCGCAGGCGGAACATAGACCGGCGGCGGCGGCGTCGGCGGCGCTTCGCGAACCGACTGCATCGTATTCGTGCTGACCGGCGGCGGGATCGGCGACGGGGGAGTCACGACCGGCGGCGGCGGCGGCAGGACATTGTCCGGCGGCGGCGGCGGCGGCGGCTCCTCGGGCGGCGGCGGCTCTTCGACGTCCACCACATCCAGTTTCTCGGCAATCTTCTTGACGATGCTGATGTTCAGGCCGTTGACCAGGCCGTAGCCCAGAACAGCGGTGAACAGACCGACCAAGACGATTGCCACTACCCTATTTTTAGGGTCGACATTATCACCATAAGCCATTCAGGGACGACGCTCCTTGCTAGATCATCCTGACACCAATTCCGTACCGACGGGTTGGTTGCGCCAAAAGCCCGGATGATTTCCGATGCGACTGAGCAGACCCGGCGGCCTAGCATCCAGCTTATTCTGTTCTTGCCGGACGCTTCACCGCCCGTCTATCGCGGTGGCGGCACATTCGCAAACCCTTTATCAGCGGTTAATGTGCCCTGCCCCATGATGGGTCTTTGGGCGCCGATACCGGTGTCAGAGACAAGAGAAAGTGGAGTGACCATGCGAGCGCTTCTGCCGGCCGCCATTGCTGGTGCCATTGCCCTAAGTACCGGGATTCCTGTAACTTATGCCATGCAGACCGCCCGGCTGCACCGGCCCCCGCGAGCCCTACACCTATGCCGACATCGCCGATCTGGCGAGCACCGCACCGATGGCGATCCACGCCCAGATCCGCTCTGCAACGCCGCTGAAGCCCGAACAGGCGGCGGGTGTCGCGGCGGGCCATGCACGACTCTATGTCGAGGCCGACGTGCTCGCGCTGATTCGCGGCGCGGGTCCGCTGGCGTCGCGCATCACCTATCTGGTCGACCTGCCGCTTGACGCGAAGGGCAAGGCGCCCAAGCTCAAGAAGAAGCAGCCGGTGCTGCTCTTCGCGCGCCCCGTCGCGGGCGCGGCGGCGGGGTCGAGCAGCACGGGCAGCGTACGTCTTGTCGCGCCCGACGCGCAGCTGCCGTGGGACCCCGCCACCGACGCGCGGCTGCGCGCGATCCTGACCGAGCTGGTCCAGCCCGGCGCACCGCCGGCGATCACCGGCATCGCCAACGGATTCCATGTCCCGGGCACGCTGCCGGGCGAAGGCGAGACGCAGCTGTTCCTCGACACGAAGACCGGCGAACCGGTGTCGCTGACGATCCTGACCGCGGCGGATGGCTCGCGGCGCTGGGCGGCCGCGTTCGGCGAGATCGTCGACGGGTCGGCCGCAGTGCCGAAGCGCGACACGCTCGCCTGGTACCGCCTCGCCTGCGGGCTGCCGCGCGCGCTGCCGCTCAACAAGCTGGGGGGAACCTCGGGCGCCGACCGGCAGAAAGCAGTGGCGGATTATAATGTGGTGCTCGGCGCGCTCGGCGAGTGCAGACGGACGCGCAAGCCCGTGGCCGGGTAAAGATTTGCTTCGGCGCGCCCTAGCCGCGCCGGGCTTGTTTCCGCGGCAAAAGCCGATAGGGGCGCTGAGGGGGCGGGCGATCCTGCGCGGCCCCGATGGAGATCCCGCATGTCGCCCTATTCCGCCCCGACCGCTCCCCGCCCGCCGCTGCGCGTCGCGCTCGCGGGAATCGGCGTCGTCGGCGGTGGCGTCGTCCGCCTGCTCGAGACGAACCGCGAGTTGATCGCGCGCCGTGCGGGACGGCCGATCGAGATCGTCGCGGTGTCGGCGCGCGACCGCCACAAGGACCGCGGCATCGACCTTTCCCCCTATCGCTGGGAAGACGATATGGATGCGATCATCGCCGCCGACGATGTCGACGTCGTCGTCGAGATGATCGGCGGCGCCGACGGGTCGGCGCTGACGCTGGCGCGCCATACGCTCGGTGCGGGCAAGGCGCTGGTCACCGCCAACAAGGCGATGATCGCGCATCACGGGCTCG
>JACDQN010000348.1 GCA_015657575.1 Sphingopyxis sp. | reverse complement strand
GATCGACAGCCACATCAAGCGCCTGCGCCGCAAGTTCCGCGAAGCCGATCCGGAATTCGACGCGATCGCGACTCTCTATGGGGCGGGCTACCGCTTTTCCGACGATGGTTAGGTCGGGGGCCGACGCCAGCATCGCCGAGCAAGAAGAGGCGCCGCTCGTCTGGTCGGCGCGCTGGTCGCTGACGACGCGCATCCTGGCGGTGAACATCCTGGCGATCGTGCTGTTCGGCGGCGGCTTCTTTTATCTCGACACCTATCGCAGCCGGCTGGTCGATACGCGCATCGATGTGATGGAAGACCAGATGGCGCGTCTGGACGAGGCGCTCGAATCGGCGCGCCCCGACCAGCGCCAGCATCTGATCGACGATTTCACGCGCGCGACCGAGTCGCGGCTGCGTTTCTATGCATCCGACGGGCGGCTGATCGCCGACAGTTTCAAGACCGGCCCTGCGACCTACACGCTGCGCGACCCCGATCTGCAACCGTGGAAGCGCGATGCCGCGCGCGCGATGGACCGCGGGATCGACTGGATCGTCGGCGCGCCTTCCTATCCCGATTTCCGCGAGCCCGCCGTCGACCGCGGCCAGTCCTGGCCCGAGGTCGCCGAGACAATGAAGAGCGGCGCCGGCACCAGCCGCTTTCGCTACGCCCCCGAGCGCACGCCGCTGCTCAGCGCCACGCGCGTCGTCGATCTCGAGACGCCCGAGGTGATGCTGATGACGCTCAACGCGCGCGACATCACCAAGACGGTGCGCGCCGAGCGTTTCCGCCTCGCGGTCGTCGTGGCGATGGTGCTGCTGACCTCGGTGCTGCTGTCGCTGTTTCTGGCGCGAACGATCGTTCGGCCGCTGCGCCGCCTTGCGCGGGCGGCGGTGCGCGTGCGGCTGGGCCGCGCGCGCGATGTCGTGGTGCCGCGCCTGCCGAGCCGGCGCGACGAGATCGGCACGCTGGCGCGCGCGCTCAGCGACATGACGCAAGCCCTTCGCGAACGCATCGACGCGGGCGAGCATTTCGCCGCCGACGTGACGCACGAACTCAAGAATCCCATCGCCTCGGTGCGCTCGGCGATCGAGGGGCTGGGGCGCGTCAAGACCGACGAGCAGCGCACGCAATTGCTCGCCATCGCCGACGAGGACGTCCGGCGGCTCGACCGGCTGGTCACCGACATCAGCGACGCCAGCCGGATCGACGCGCAATTGTCGCGCACTTTGTTCGAGCCCGTCGACCTGGGCCTGATGATCGAATCGATGCTCGCCGCGCGCGCGGCGCGCGTCGATCCGGGCGCGCCGGCACCGCGCGTCGCCTTTGCCCGCCCGCGCAAGGGCACGACGGTGGTGATGGCCGACGGTCACCGGCTCGAGCGCGCGATCGACAATGTGATCGACAATGCGGTCAGCTTTTCGCCCGCCGACGGCCTTGTCTGCGTGTCCGCGACGCGGCTCGGCGACGAGGTGCATATTCGCATCGACGACGACGGTCCGGGTATCGACCCCGCGCACCGCGAGGCCATTTTCCGCCGTTTTCATAGCGAAAGACCCGACGGCGAAGCCTTTGGCCGCCACAGTGGGCTGGGGCTGGCGATCGCGCGAACGATCATCGAGGGCCATAGCGGGACGATATCGGCGCGCGACCGCGACGATGGCAAGCGCGGCGCAAGCCTGTTGATCACCCTTCCCGCGCGCGAAGGCAGCGACGAAGCGGGTTAGGGTCCGGACGCTGACCGGGCTCCGCTACTGCCTTGCGGCACTGCAGCATCGCCGGTAAGCCCTTGCGATGTTTCCGAGCCGGACCAAGCCCGAAATCGCCAACATCCACGCGAGCTGCGTCGTGTCGGGCAATGGCGGCGTGCTGATCCTGGGCAATAGCGGACAGGGCAAGTCGGACCTCGCGCTGCGGCTGATCGACCGCGGCGCCAAGCTGGTCGCCGATGACCGCTGCGACATCTGGTACGACCGCGGCCGGCTGTGGTGCCGCCCGCCCGAAGAGTTGGCGGGCAAGCTGGAGGTGCGCGGCATCGGCATCATCGAGAAACCCTGGACCGCGCCGGTTCCGCTCGCGATCGCGGTGCGCCTGACCGACCGATACGACCGGATGCCCTCGGTCAATCAGGTCGAAATGGTCGTCGGCCACCCGCTGCCCGCGCTGCTGCTGTCGGCGTTCGAGGCGTCGGCGCCGATCAAGATTCTGCTCGCGCTCGACCGGCTGGCGCCCGAACGATGAGCGTCGATGCCGCCGAACCGCGCCTGTTGCTCGTCACCGGACTGTCGGGCGCGGGCAAGTCGACGGTGCTCAAGGTGCTCGAGGATCTGGGGTGGGAGGTTGTCGACAATCTGCCGCTCGCGCTGCTCGAAGCGCTGATCGACGCGCCGGCGAAGCGCAGCGAGGCGAACCGCCCGATCGCGGTCGGGATCGACAGCCGCAGCCGCGGCTTCCGCCCGGCGCTGCTCGTCAAGCGGATCAAGGAACTGCGCGAGGCGGGCGGGCGCGATATTCAGACGCTGTTTCTCGATTGCGCGGGCGCCGAGCTCGAACGCCGTTTTTCCGAAACGCGCCGCCGCCACCCGATGGCGGAAGACCGCCCGGCCGCCGACGGCATCGCGCGCGAGCGCGAAACGATGGAACCGCTGCGCCGTTGGGCGGAGCATGTCATCGACACGACGAACTACAGCAGCAACGACCTGCAGCAGGAAGTGCGCCAGCGCTTTGGCGATGCCGGCGACGACGAGCCGGTGCTCAACATATTGAGTTTCGGTTTCGCACGCGGGCTTCCACGCAATGCCGACCTGGTCTTCGACATGCGGTATCTGCGCAACCCGCACTGGGACCCCGCGCTGAAGCCGGGCACCGGCCTCGATCCCGACGTCGCCGCCTATGTCATGGCCGATCCCGCCTATGAGGACAGCGTCGCGCAGATCGAACGGCTGATATTGACGCTGCTGCCGCGCTATCGCGCTGAGGGGAAAAGCTATGTCACCATCGCCTTCGGCTGCACGGGAGGACGGCACCGTTCGGTCCATGTCGCAGCGCGTGTTGCGCAAACGCTACGAGTGTCTGGATATGAGCCAGCGCTGACCCACCGCAATCTTGACTCCGCGCCGCAAGATGGGCTTGAGGGCAAGCCCCCGTCCGCGACTTCTTCGGCGGACAACCGGAAAACATAAGGGTCCCGATTTTCATGGCCATCGATAAAGCTTTGCCGCTGCTGGGTATGGTACTCGTGACCCACGGCCGTCTCGCCGAAGAGATGGTCACCGCGATGGAGCATGTCGTCGGCCGCAGCGCGCGATCGGCACGGTGTGCATTGGCCCCAACGACAATATGGAAATGCGCCGCAAGGAAATCGCCGAAGCGATCCGCAAGGTCGACGAAGGCCGCGGCGTCATCATGCTGACCGACCTGTTCGGCGGCACCCCGTCGAACCTGGCGATCAGCCTGCTCGAGAGCGGGCGGACCGAGGTGATCGCGGGCGTCAACCTCCCCATGCTGATCCGCCTCGAAAGCGCGCGCAAGACGATGGACCTGCGCGCCGCGGTGATCGCCGCCAAGGAAGCCGGCCAGAAATATATTTCGGTCGCCTCCGAAATGCTGGGAGTGGGAAGTTGAGCGAAGCCTCCGAGACCGTCGAGATCACCAACCAGCGCGGATTGCACGCGCGCGCGAGCGCCAAGTTCGTCACCTTCGTCAGCCGCCTGCCCGAAACGGTCAGCGTCGAGGTCGAAAAGGGCGGATCGCGCGTCAACGGCACCTCGATCATGGGGTTGATGATGCTCGGTGCGGCGAAGGGCGACAGCATCACGATCCATACGAAGGGCGACGGCGCCGACGCCGCGCTGCTGAAGCTGGTCGGGCTGGTCAAGGACAGCTTCGGCGAGGATTGACGGCATGCGCCGTTCCACCATCGAAAGCCTGTCGAACCCGCTGATCAAGCGGATGCGGCTGTTGCGCGAGAAGCGCCATCGCCGCGAGGAAGGCCTGTTTTTAGCCGAGGGGCTGCGCATCGCGACCGAGGCGCGCGAAGCGGGCGTGCTGCCGCAATGGCTGTTCCTCGGCCCCGACGGCGATGCGCATCCGCTCGCCGGGGCGCTCGCGGCCGATACGCTCGCGGCGGGCGGCGAGGTGATCGACACGACGCCGGCAATCCTCTCCAAACTGTCGGGCAAGGACAACCCGCAGACCGTCGTCGGCATCTATCCCGAACCGCGGACGACGCTCGCCGATCTCGACCGCGATGCCGCGCCGATCTGGCTCGTTGCCGAACGGCTGCGCGATCCCGGCAACCTGGGCACGATGCTGCGCACCGGCGATGCGGTCGGTGCGGGCGGGCTGATCCTCTTGGGCGAATCGACCGATCCCTATGCGGTCGAGGCGGTGCGCGCGAGCATGGGCGCGATCTTCACGCAAAAGCTGGTACAGGCGCGCTGGGACGAATTTCTCCCATGGCTGCGCGGCGGCGCGGGGCAGCTGGTCGCGACCTGGCTCGGCGACGATACGCAGGACTATCAGGCGGTGCGCTATGCGGCGCCGACCTTCATCCTCACCGGCAATGAATCGCAGGGGATGCCGGCTGCCTATGCCGACGCCGCCGACGTGCGCGTGAAGATGCCGATGATGGGCAAGGCCGACAGCCTTAACGCCGCCGTCGCGACAGCGGTGATGGCTTATGAAGTTCTGAACCAGCGGCGGCGATAGGTTCGTCTGCCGAACTGTTATAGGCTTCGTCATGCTGAACTTGATTCAGCATCCATTCTTCCTTCGGCCGATAAGCAACGCCGATGGATCCCGGATCAAGTCCGGGATGACGATGAAGAAAGGCCGTTCGATGCTCCGCCCCCTGCCCTGCTTCACCCTGACCGCGCTCGCACTCGCCGCCTGCACACCCGCCGCCGAACCGCCGCCGCAAGGTCCCGGCAAGCCGCCCTCCGGCACCTATTTTGCACTCGGCACCGAACCCGGCTGGACGCTCGAGATCACGCCCGACCTGCTGAACTATGACGGCGATTATGGTGAGACGAAGATCAGGGTCGCGCACCGCGGCGCCAAGCCGTCGATGAACGGGCGGACCTATGTCACCGACCGGCTGTCGGTCGTGATCAAGCAGGCGCCGTGCAGCGACGGGATGAGCGACCGGCGCTTTGCCGACACGGTGCGCATCGTCGCCGACGGCAGAACGCTGCACGGCTGCGGCGGCAAGATCCTGCCGCCCGACGCGCTGGCGGGGAGCGGCTGGACCTTCGTCTCGATCGGCGGCGTGCCGGTTGCGGGCGATCGCCGACATCGCTGCAATTCGACGGCAGCCGGCTGAGCGGCAGCGCGGGATGCAACCGCTTCTCGGGCGGCTATTCGGTCGATGGTGCGACGCTGAAGGCCGGGCCGTTGATGGCGACCGAAATGGCCTGCCCCGGCGCGGGCATGACCCAGGAAGCGGCCTTCTTCAAGCTGATGGCGGCGCCGGTCAGCCTGACCTTTGCCGACAACGGTATGCTGATCCTGACAGGCTCAGGTGGGCAGGCGGCGGTGCTGAAACGCGCGATCTGACGCGTCAGTCGTTCGCGCCGCCCGCGCCCGACAGCTTCGACAGCGGACGCGCTGCCTGCTCGGCGACGGGCAGCGCCGGAATGTCCCTGTCGCCGGTTTCGACATCGAGCGCCTCGAAACGCTTGGCCTGCGTCAGCACCTGCGATTCGAAGCTGCCGACGAAGGCGTTGTAGGCCCCCGTCGCCTGGTCGAGATTCTTGCCGACGCGCGCGATATGCGAGCCCATGACCGACATGCGCGCGTAAAGCTCCTTACCAAGCGCCGCGATCTCGCGCGCCTGTCCCGCCAGCTTTTCCTGCCGCCACACCGCGGCAACGGTGCGCGCGATCGCGATCAGGTTGGTCGGGGTCGCGAGCAGCACCTTGCGCTCGAACGCATAGTCCCAAAGCTCGTGATCCTGATCGAGCGCGGCGGCGAGGAAATGTTCGCCGGGGACGAACATCACGACGAAGTCGGGGGTGTCGTCGAACTGGTTCCAGTAGGATTTGGCGCCGAGCGTGTTGACGTGCGCCTTCATCGCTGCGGCGTGCGCCGCGAGATGGACCGCCTTTTCGCCCTCGTCGACCGCGCCGAATGCGTCCTGATAGGCGTTCAAGGACACCTTGGCGTCGATGATAAGGCTTTCGCCCGCCGGCACCTTCACGACGACGTCGGGGCGCAGCCGGCCCGCCTCACCACCGTCGACGCTGACCTCGGTCTGGAAATCGGCATGTTCGGAGAGGCCGCAGCTTTCGAGCACGTTGCGCAATTGCTGTTCGCCCCAGCGGCCCCGCGCCTTGGGCGCGTTGCGCAGCGCATTGACGAGCTTCGCGGCTTCGCTCGACACGCGCTCGGTCCCTTCGCGCATCGCGGCGATCTGGCCATGGAGCAGCCCGAAGGCGTTCTGGCGATCGGCCTCGACCTTGCCGACGGCTTCCTCATATTTCTGGAGCCGCTCGTGGACCGGGCTGAGCAGTGCCTTCAGATTCTGCCCTGCCGTCTCCTCGCTCTGCTTGAAGCGCTGGTCGGCGCGTTCGAGAAACGCCTTTTGCGCCTCGCCGAGCATCGCCTGCCCGACCTCGCGGAACTGAGCGGTCAGCGCACCCTGCGCGTCACGGAGCTGCGCGATCTGGGCTTCATGCGCTTCGTCGCGTGCGCGCTGCTCGGCGAGCAGCGCCGACAGCTGAAGATCCGCCGCCTTGCGCGCCTCGGCTTCGGCCGCGAGATCGGTGACTGCCGCCTTGAAGCGTTCGGACAAGCCGTCGCGCTCGGCCTTGAGCGCGCCCGCTTGCCGCCCGGCCAGCAGCCACCCGATCACTCCTCCCAGAAGAAGGGCAACGACGGCGAAGAATAGTGCGGTGACGTCCATCACGGGAACATAGATCGAACACGCCTGCCGTGGCTAGCCGCTAAATAACCGGTCAGAGAAGATAGATGACGATATAGCGCGCGATCAATGTCGCGAGGATCGCGATGGTCCAGCCGCGGTGCCTGACCCACATCGCCGCGACCATCTGCGCAACGAGGATCACGGTCATCACCCACGCGACCGTGTGCGTCAGGTTTTTGGCGAGATCGGGCTGCGACAGATAGAAGGCGAGCTGCGCCGCGAGCAGGAGCAGCAACAAGCCGAGCACGATCCGCCGCACCCGAAAATAATGCGTATCGAGGTTCGCAAACCCCTCGGGATGCGAAGGAAAGACGAGCCGCGCGGCGAGGAAATAGATGCTGGCGAAGGCCGCCACCGCCATCAGGGTCGCGCTCGACACCGCAATGTCGCCGCGCGCTGCCCACGCTGCCGCCCAGAAGGACAGCAGGTCGAGCATGACAAAGATCGCGAGCATCGGCGTCAGCCAGCCGATCGCGAATTTTTCCTTCTCAGCCTCCGCCGCGAAGCGCGCTTCGAGCGCACGCCCGAGACCACCCAAAAGCTCGACCATCGAAAGGCCGAGCAGCAGGCTGTAAAGCGCGAAAACGAACTCGAAATCGCTCATCCTTGCATCCCCCACGACGATGGCAGGATCGCGCGATACGCCTCGACCCCGGGCCCGCCGCCCACGACCAGGCCCTGCGTCAGCAGCCAGTAATGGCGCACGATCTCGGCCTGCTGCTCCAGCCCATAGCGTTCGAGCAACCAGCCGGGTTTCAACGTGTAGCTGTATGTCGCGAACGGATGGCGCATCAGCACCAGATACCAGCGGCCGCGCGTCTGCGCCTGCCACACATGCGTCATTTCATGGATGAAAAGCCCCTGCAGGCGCTGCGACGCCGCACTGAAATCCTCGCAATAAAGATCGCCATGCGGGTTGAAATGGAGGCTGCCCATCGGCGCCATCACGATATGACGCGGCTGGAAGAAAATCCATTTGTGGTGGTTTACGCGGACGCGATCATAGGCGATCGCGTCGCCGAACACCGTTCGGGCGAGCGCGATTTCGCCGGTCGTCAGCGGTCGCGACGGACGCGGCACCCGCGCTTATTTCTTCGCCGCGTCCGAAGCCGCCTTCTCGGCGCCCTTCTCCGTTCCATGATCCATCGAGCCATGATCCATCGCGGCACCGTCTTCGGTGCCGGCGGCGGTCGCCTGCTTGATCGGCATGTCGAACAGGATGCGTTCATTGTTGTTGTTGGTGAAGACGAACGCCATCGGCAGCTTGCCCACGCGCACCGCGGCGGGATTGATGTTCCAGATCATCAGATGCTTTCCGCCCTGCTTGAAGACCAGCTCGCCCTTTGCCGGCACATTGGCGCTGCCGAGCGGCTTCATGGTCGTCATATTATTCTCGCGCACCGTTTCGTGCATCTCGACGCGCTGCGCGAGCTCGGCGCTGACCGCGACGAGCTGAACGTCGCGCGGGCCGCCTTCGACGCGGAAATAGCCGACCGCGGGCCGGTCGGGGGTCGCCCCCATCACGATATGGCCGCTCACCACGTTGAGCTGCGGCGTCTTGCCCAGCTTTTCGCCGCAACCCGCAAGAGTCAGCGCGGTGGCGGCAAGGGCAGCGATTGCGAAGGGTTTCATTTTGGGAGGACTCCGTAAAAGCACGATATTTCGCAATCCAGATACGCGGTCAAAACCCTTGTGCCAAGGCAAAGCGCACCTATATCGCCCCCATCAAAACCCCCATGGGACCAACATGACGGCGTGCCTTTTCAGGGCGCTGGAGAAGCAACAAGGACGGAATATCAATGGCAAAAGTGATCGGGATCGACCTCGGCACCACGAACAGCTGCGTCGCGGTGATGGAAGGCGGCAAGCCCAAAGTTATCGAAAATGTCGAAGGCACGCGCACCACGCCCTCGATCGTCGCCTTTGCGAAGGACGGCGAGCGCCTGATCGGCAGCCGGCGAAGCGCCAGGCGGTCACCAATCCCGAAAACACCATCTTCGCGGTGAAGCGCCTGATCGGCCGCCGCTTCGACGATCCCATGACCAAGAAGGACATGGAGCTCGTCCCCTACACCATTGCCAAGGGCTCGAACGGCGACGCGTGGGTCAAGGCGGGCGGCGAGGATTATTCGCCGTCGCAGATTTCCGCCTATATCCTTCAGAAGATGAAGGAAACCGCCGAAGCCTATCTCGGCGAGAAGGTCGAACAGGCGGTCATCACCGTTCCCGCCTACTTCAACGACGCGCAGCGTCAGGCGACCAAGGACGCGGGCAAGATCGCGGGCCTCGAAGTGCTGCGCATCATCAACGAGCCGACCGCGGCGGCGCTCGCCTATGGCCTCGACAAGACCGAGAACAAGACGATCGCGGTCTATGACCTTGGCGGCGGCACCTTCGACATCTCG
>JACDQN010000347.1 GCA_015657575.1 Sphingopyxis sp. | reverse complement strand
GGTGGTGTTCCCCGGCGCGCGCAGCCGGTTGCAGGCGGCCTCGCACGCGGGGCGGACCGCGGGCAAGGTGATGATCGGGGGTCATATTGATGCTGTTCATGGCCGGATTGCTCGAAGGCTTCGGGCGCCAGCTGATCACCGACACGATGCTGCGCTACGGGATCGGGACGCTGATGCTGACCTTCTGGCTCGCTTATTATTACGTCCCGCGCCGGCAGGATGTGACATGACCGCCGCCGCGACCAACGCCAAGATGCGCGCCGACCGCACAAAGAAGACGCGGCAGTTCGTCACGCCCGAGGGCGTCGACCTCGAACTCAAGATTGCGAGTTCGGGGCTGCGTTTCGGGGCGCTGGTGCTCGACATCACGCTCATCCTTCTGACGCTTTTCATCTTCTCGCTGCTCGTCGCCTGGGGCGGGCTCGCCGCGCAGTCGGACATTGCGGTGAGCATCTGGCTGCTCGGCGCCTTCGTGCTGCGCACCTTCTGGTTCATCGGCTTCGAGCTCGGCTCGCGCGCCGCGACGCCGGGCAAGCGGCTGATGGGCATCCGCGTCGTCGCGCGCGACGGCGGGCGTCTGACCGCAGACGCGGTGGTCGCGCGCAATTTGATCCGCGAGCTCGAACTGTTCCTGCCGCTGATGATGCTCGGGGTCGGCGCCGCGGAGGATATGGTGTCGGCGTGGACCGCGGTGGCGGGCGTCGTCTGGTCGCTGACGCTCAGCCTGTTCCTGCTGTTCAACAGGGACCGGATGCGGATGGGCGACCTGATTGCGGGAACCTGGGTGGTGATGGCCGAACGCGCCAAGCTCGACGCCGATATCGCGACCGACAGCGCAGGCGGCGTGATGCAGTTCAGCGAGGAAGAACTCGCGGTCTATGGAATTTTCGAACTGCAGGAACTCGAACGCGTGCTGCGCGGCAAGGACCCGCGCGCGATGCGCGAGGTCGCCGATGCGATCCGCGCGAAGATCGGGCGGCCGATCGCCGAAGAGGATGACGTCTTCTTGCTTTCCTATTACCGCCAGCTCAAAGCCCGGCTCGAACGCAAATTGCTGTTCGGCAAGCGGCGGGAGGATAAATATGCCAGCGACTGAAACGAGCGTCACCGGAGCCCTGCACAAGCGTCGCTCGGTGCGCGCCTTTACCGACAAGCCCGTCGACCCGGCGCTGCTGAAAGAGATTTTCGCGGCGGCGCAGCGCGCCCCGTCGGGCGGCAACCTCCAGCCCTGGCAGGTCACCGTTCTGACCGGCGAGCCCTGGCAGGCGGTCAAGGATGCGGTCGCCGCGCGGATCGCGATGGGGCGCGAGGGGCAGGAGCCCGAATATGACATCTACCCCAAGGCGCTGACCGCGCCGTGGACCGACCGGCGCTTCGGGGTCGGCGAGGCGCTCTACGCGTCGCTCGGCATCCCGCGCGAGGACAAGGCGGGGCGGCTCGCTCGGTTCATGGACAATTACCGGGGTTTCGACGCACCGGTGATGCTTTTCCTGCATTGCTCGCGCATCATGGGGCCGCCGCAATGGTCGGACATGGGCATGTGGTTGCAGTCGGTGATGCTGCTGCTCGTCGAGCATGGCCTCGCCAGCTGTCCGCAGGAATGCTGGGCGATGTACGGCGCGACGATCCGCCGCACACTGGCGCTCGGCGACGACCAGATTTTGTTCACCGGGCTCGCGATCGGCTATGCCGACACGGACGATCCGGTGAACCAGTGGCCGGTGCCGCGCGTTGGCCTCGACGAAGTGATCGACTGGCGCGGGTTCTGACTTGGGTTTTGACGGGGATTTGATTTGACCGTTGGTTCGGACATGTGTCGCAGGAAAGCCCGGCTTCGCCATGCGATGGCGCTGCCCTTGACGCTGCTCGTCGCAAGCTGCTCGGCGATCCCGACGCCGGAGGCGCCGCCGCCGCAGTCGGTGGCCCCCGCGCCGGCTCCGGCCCCCGCGCCGATGCCGGCACCGAGCGGATCGTGGGAAGAGCGCGCGCTGAACAATGGCGCCTGGCGCTTCGACGCGGGAAGCCGCACCGCGGCGTTCGTGCCGACCGGCAGCGCAAGCCCGCTGCTCAGCCTGACGTGCAGCGGCGGCTCGATCCGCATGACCTCCGGCCTTGCGGGCGATGTCAGCCTGCGCACGAGCGCGGGGATTGACCAGATCCGCTTCGAGGGCGGCGGCGCAAGCCTGCCCGCGCGCGACCCGCGGCTCGACCGCATCGCCTTCAGCCGCGGCCGCTTCGCGCTCGAAAGTCCGGGCGGCGGGCTGACGCTGCCGGTCCAGTCCGAAATCGGCCGCGTGATCGAGGATTGCAGGTAGAACCGGGTGCGTCGGCTTGGGGGTGGGGAGCGGACGTTGCGTCTAACTCGTTCGTCATCCCGGGCTTGATCCGGGATCCCGCTTTTTGAAGGGGCAAGCGAGCTTCGACCTCAAGCAGGACCCCGGATCAAGTCCGGGGTGACGATTAAAGAAACGTCTGCAATCGGACTCGTCTTAAAGCCACAAAGGACACAGATCGCATGCGCGCATGCGGGACTTTTGTGTCTTTAGCCGCCCAGCTGAACGGTTCCGCCCTTGATCCAGCCCCAGCGGCACGGACCCTGATATTCGCGCGCATTGGGCACCGACTTGCCGACCCCGCACATATCCGCATCGGTTCCGGGCGCCGCAAAGACCACACCGAACCAGGCGTCATTCTCGGCGGCCTCGCACAGCGACACATTGGCGCCGCCGGCAAGCTTCGCCTTGACCGCGCGCGTTTCGCCGGGCGCCCAATAGACGTCGGTGCCGCCCGCCTTCACGCGGCTGATGCTCGAACAGGCGGGCAGGCTCGGCCCTTCGGTGCCGATCATCACCGCGCGCGTCGCCAGCGGTTCGCCGGCGACCGTGGGCGCATTGTCGGCGGGCGGCGCGGGCTGGCTGCACGCGGCGAGCGAGGCGATCAGAAGGGCGGCGAGCGGGGAGGCGAGACGATGTTTCATGGATAGGAAACTAGCCGCCCCGGCGCGGGCGTGCAACGTCCGTCGGATGACGCCGAAGAGCCGCATTTTCGCTTGGGTTTTCGGGTATGCGACCCTATATAATCGCTATGACAGACACCCCCGAAAACAGCGCGCCCGAAAGCGCCCCCAAACAGCCCAACACCAACGCCTATGGCGCTGATTCGATCAAGGTCCTGAAGGGCCTCGACGCGGTGCGCAAGCGCCCGGGCATGTATATCGGCGACACCGACGACGGATCGGGCCTGCATCACATGGTGTTCGAGGTGTCGGACAATGCGATCGACGAAGCGCTCGCGGGGCATTGCGACCTCGTCCTGATCACCTTGAACAGCGACGGATCGGTCAGCGTCGAGGATAATGGCCGCGGCATCCCGACCGGCATTCACGCGGAGGAAGGCATTTCGGCGGCCGAGGTCATCATGACCCAGCTCCACGCGG
>JACDQN010000346.1 GCA_015657575.1 Sphingopyxis sp. | reverse complement strand
TTGCGCCTTTGCGTGAAATCAGAAAAACCTCACGCAAAGGCGCAAAGGCGCAAAGAAAGAGGAAAAGGGGTTTTGTTGGAATGGCGATGATGGGCCCCGCAGCGGAAACCCCCGATGCGTACATCGCCGCGCTGTCGGGCTGGCAGAACGAACGTTGCGCCATGATGCGCGCCGCGATCATGGGCGCCGCGCCTCGAAGAGACGATCAAATGGACCAACCTCGTGTTCATGGCGAACGGCCCGTGCATCCTGATCCGTGCCGAGGAGCATCGCGTGCTGCTCGGTTTCTGGCGCGGCAAAAGGCTGCGCGAGGTCGATGCGCGGATCAAGGCGAGCGGCAAATATGAACTCGGCAATCTGGTGATGACCGAGGCGACCGGGGTGCCTGCGGATCAGGTCGCGCGCCTTGCCGCCGAAGCCTTCCGCCTCAACATCGAGCTGGGCAATCCCGCAGCACGCACATGACGCAGCCGCTTCCGATCGACCAGGTGCTGCCCGACATCATGGCCGCGCTCGTGCTGAAGCCCAATGTGGTGGTCGTCGCGCCGCCGGGCGCGGGCAAGACGACGCGCGTCGCGCCCGCAATGCTCGACCAGCCGTGGTGCAGGGGTATGGTGTGGCTGCTCTCGCCGCGCCGCCTCGCCGCACGCGCCGCCGCCGAGCGCATCGCCGAGGAGATGGGCGAACCGGTGGGCCGTAAGGTCGGCTATGCGACCCGCCTCGACAGCAAGCAGTCGGCGGCGACGCGCCTGCTCGTCATGACACCGGGCCTGTTCCGCAATCGCATCCTCGCCGATCCGGAACTGACGGGCGTGTCGGCGGTGCTGTTCGACGAGGTCCACGAACGCAGCCTCGACGGCGACTTCGCGCTCGCGCTCGCGATCGACGCGCAGCAGGGGCTTCGCGACGACCTGCGCCTCGTTGCCATGTCGGCGACGCTCGACGGTGCGCGCTTCGGCGCGCTACTCGGCAATGCGCCGGTGGTGAAGAGCGAGGGGAAGAGCTGGCCGCTTGACCTCCGGCATATCGGCCGCCGCGCCGAGGATCGGCTGGAGGCGTCGGTGCTGCTCGCGGTGCGGCAGGCGATGGCGGATGAGGCGGAAGGTGACATGCTCACCTTCCTGCCAGGCGCCGCCGACATCGAGCGCGCGGCGGCGGCGGTCGAGGCGGCGGGGCTGCCGCTCGTCGTCCATCGCCTGCACGGCCAGATCGACCCGGCGCAGCAGCGAAAAGCGCTCGTCCGCGATCCCGACGGCGGCCGCAAGCTCATCCTCGCGACGAGCATCGCCGAAACCAGCCTGACGATCGAGGGCGTGCGCATCGTGATCGACGCCGGCCTGTCGCGGCGTCCGCGTTTCGACAAGGCGGCAGGGATCGCAAGGCTGGTGACCGAACGCGCCAGCCAGGCATCGGCGATCCAGCGCGCGGGACGCGCGGCGCGGCAGGGGCCGGGGGTTGCCTATCGTTTGTGGGAAGCCGCGGCGACCGCGGGGATGCCGCCCTTCGACCCGCCCGAAATTCACGAGAATGACCTGATGCCCGTGGTGCTCGACTGCGCGAGCTGGGGCATTATCGATCCGCGGCAATTGGGCTGGCTCGATCCGCCGTCGCCCGCCGCGATCGCCGAGGCGAAGGCGCGCCTGCGGGGGATCGGCGCGCTTAGCGACGACGGACGCATCACCGCGCATGGCAAGGCGCTTGCGGCGATCCCGCTGCCGGTGCCGCTCGCGCATATGCTGCTCGACGCGGCGCGCGCGGGGGAGGCCGATCTGGCCGCAAAGCTGGCGGTGCTGCTGACCGAACCGGGGCTCGGCGGACGCGGCGTCGACGTCGAGGCGCGGCTTGGGCGTTGGAAGGCGATGCGCGGCGACCGCTCCGAGGGCGCATGGCGGCTGGCGCGGCGCCTCGCCGAGCTTGGCGAGAAACGCGCATCGGGTGAGAGCAAACTCGGCGAACGGTCGGTGGGTGGCTGGATCGCGACCGCATGGCCCGACCGCGTCGCGCGGCAACGCGCCGGGCAGCGCGGCGAATATCTGAGCGCGGGTGGGCGCGCGTACAAGCTCGATCCGCTCGACCCGCTGGCCAACAGCGAATGGCTCGCGATCGCCGACGCGCAGGGTCATGCGGCGGGCGTGCGCGTTCTGGGTGCTGCCGCAATCACCTTGGCGGAGGTCGAGGCGATCTTCACTGGCCGAATCGAAAGCCGTTCGGCGAGCCGCTACGATCCCGAAAGCGACCGCGTCGATCACCGCCGCGAGCGCCGCCTCGGTGCGATCGCACTATCGAGCGGGCAGGCGGGACGCAGCGAAGGCGCCGAGGATGATGTCGCGGTGCGGCTCGCAGCAGTGCGCGAGAAGGGGCTTGGGCTGATCGGCTGGGGTCCGGTGTCGCAGGCGCTGCGCCAGCGTGCCTCCTTCGCGGGCCTCGATACGCTCTCCGCCCCGGCGCTCGCGGACAGTCTGGACATCTGGCTCGCGCCCTTGCTCGACAGGTCGCGCGGGCTTCGCGATATCGGCGATCAGCGGCTTGCCGACGCGCTGTCCGGCCTGCTCGATTGGCCCGCGCGCCAGTTGCTCGAAAAGCTGGCACCCGCCGATTACGCCACGCCCGCGGGCAGCCGCCATGCGATTGACTATGGCGCCGACGGCGGCCCGACGGTCAGCGTGCGCGTGCAGGAGATGTTCGGGCTTGCGCGCCACCCGGTGATCGGTGATCCGCCGGTCCCGCTCGTGCTCGCGCTGACCTCGCCCGCACACCGCCCGATCCAGACGAGCCGCGACATCGCAAGCTTCTGGAGCGGCAGCTGGTCCGAGGTCGCCAAGGAAATGCGCGGCCGTTATCCGAAGCATAGTTGGCCCGACGATCCGGCGAATGCGCGTCCGACCTTGCTGACCAAGGCGGCGCAAGCACGGCGCGATGGGCAATAGGGCTTGCCATCATTCCGGGATGACGAGGAGTGAAGGACAACGGCTTTCTCTCTTTTCGCGCCCTTTGCTTCCCGCTAAGGCGACGACAGAACCACCCTGTCAGGACGACTCCGATGAAAGCGCGTATCTTCCAGAAGCCCAAGAATGCGATGCAATCGGGCCGCGCGGGCACGCAGCGCTGGATCCTCGAATTCGCTCCCGCCGAAGCGCGCAAGGCCGATCCGCTGATGGGCTGGGCGGGCAGCGGCGACACGCAGCGCCAACTCCGCCTCGGTTTCGCGACGCAGGAAGAGGCGGTCGCCTATGCCGAAAAGAACGGCATCGAGGTCGAGGTCACCGCGACGCCCGTGCGCACGCTGAAGATTCAGGCCTACGCCGACAATTTTCGGTAATGGAAGCGTCATCCCAGCGAAAGCTGGGATCGCCATCGTTCATGCCAGACCGCATGCGACCCCAGCTTTCGCTGGGGGACGGTGTAGCTTAGGCGTCGCCTTCCGGCTGCAGCAGCTTGTGCAGGTGGACGACGACATATTTCATCTCTGCGTCGTCGACGGTGCGCTGCGCGGCGCTGCGCCACGCCTTTTCAGCCGACTTATAGTCGGGATAAAGGCCGACGATGTCGAGGTTGTGGAGGTCGGTGAAGTCGAGGCCCTGCGGATCGCTGACGCGTCCGCCGAACACCAGGTGAAGCTTGCTCATCTTCGGGTTCCTACCGGTAAGATTCTAGGGGAAAGGAAGCGCAGCCCCCTATTCCGCAAAGCGCCATTAGGCAAGCAAGCTGTCTCCTGCCTGTCTCAATCCTCGTCCTTGCGGCCCTTGGGCAGCAGCGAGCCGATCAGCGCGCCGATCGCGACCGCGCCGGCGACGAGTGCCAGCGGCTGTTCCTCGGCCACTTCCTTCAGCTTGCTGTTCGCGCGCTTCGCGCGAACCTTGCCCTTTTCATAGGCCTGGCCGGCGGCTTCGCGCGCGGCGTCGGCCTGTTCCTTGCCCTTGGCGGCAAGGTCGCTCGTCGCGGTGCGGGCACGGTCGTACCCGTCCTGGAGGCGCGCTTTGGCAGCGCCCGCGGTCGCTTTCGCATTTTCCGCGGTTTTCTGCGCAACTTCACTCACTTTGGCGGTGGTTTCGCGGGCGGCTTCACTCAGCGGCTTCATCGGGCTTCTCCATTTCGTCGGTGGCGGTCGCGGTATCGTCGGCGTCGGCCGCGTCACCGGGGCGAATTTTATCGAGGCCGCTTTCGATCAGGTCGCGCAGCTTGTCCGCCGCGCGCGGCACATATTCCCTGATCGGCTCGCGAAAGATCCAGGCCAGCCCCGCGACCGCTGCGACCGCGATCGGCAGGCGATTGTCTCTGAACTGCTGGCGCGCGGCATGCGCGGTATCGTCGATCTTAGTTTCGATGCGATATTTGCCGCGGTCGAGCAACGCCTTCGGCTTGAACGCCGACCGCGCGGCGCCGAGCTTGCGCTGCAATTCGGCGCGCTGGATCATCGACCGGCGCGCGGCGTTGATCAGGCGATTGCGCGATCCGGGCATCAGTCGTCCACCCCTTCGTTGATCAGGTCGCTGCGAAAGGCGCTGCGGATATAGCCGAAATTGATCTTCGCCCGCCACGCCGCAAAACCGGCGAGGACCAGCAGGACGGCGAGCACGATCAGCGTCGCGAGGAAGGGGCCGATCTCGGGCGACAGGATCAATATCGTCCCGAATGCCAGGGCCAGCATCGCGACCGCCAGCGCCCCGGCGGCGACAATCCCCCATACGGAGGCCCAGCCGACGCCGTGCCAGGCAAGCTGGCCGCGCGCTTCGAGCAATTCCAGCTCGGCCCTGACCGCCGCGCCGACATTGTCGACCACGTCCTCGACGATCTTTTCCAGCGGAACGGGCGGCGGCGGCGATGCCGCGCGCCCGTCCGGGGCATAGCCGTGGCTGACGCGATCGAGCGCAGCCTGTTCGGCCGAACCATCGGACGGAGCAGGGGGGTCAGCTTGTGCGGATGACATCTGGATCAGCTGTTGTTCGAACCCTTGAGCATCCGGGCCAGCACGAAGCCGATCACGGTGGCGGCGCCGACGGCGATCGCCGGGTTCTTCTTCACCATGTCGCGCGTCGATGCGGCCAGTTCGTCAAGATCCTTCTTGTCGAGCGTCGTGGCGAGGCCGGCGACGGTCGATGCGGCCGAACGCGCATAGTCGCCATATTGCTTACCGAATTTGCTGTCGACGGTGCCGGCGCTGTCTTGGAGCAGCTTGGCGAGGCTGCCGACGGCCTCGGCCGCCTTGTCCTTGCCCTTGGTCGCGGCGTCGCGCGCCTTGGCCGATGCTTGACTCTTCAGCGCCGCCGCTTCGTCCTTCAGCGAGGCAGCCTTCTTCGATGCTTCGGACTTGATGGTGTTGCGCGTCGCGGCGATCTGGTCGCGGATCGGGTGATCCTTGGCTACCGCTTTCGTGGCGGCGGGCTTGCGCGCGGGCGCAGCCTTGGTTGCAGCGGGCTTGGCGGGGGCGCGCGGCGTAGCTTTCTTGGCGGCGGGAGTAGCAGCTTTGGCCATGGTTCGTCCTCTTCTTATCCCGCGCCAAGAAAGGCGCGGCGGTTATCCCTCTGTCTGCCTTAATATAGCAACACGCGCTGAATGGTTCCATAGCGCCGCAAAATTCCTATGCGATGGTTGCGCTGGCGGCAAGCCGCCGATAACAGGCGGGCGCCTATCCATTCGGCCCTCTCGCGGCCGCCAAGCAGGACGACGCTCATGACCGCCATCATCGACATCCACGGCCGCGAAATTCTCGACAGCCGCGGCAACCCGACGGTCGAAGTCGACGTGCTGCTGGAAGACGGCAGCTTCGGCCGCGCTGCGGTGCCCTCGGGTGCCTCGACCGGCGCGCACGAGGCCGTCGAACTGCGCGACGGCGACAAGGGGCGCTATCTCGGCAAGGGCGTGACCAAAGCCGTCGCCGCCGTCAACGGCGAGATCGCCGACCTGCTCGTCGGCCTCGATGCCGAAGACCAGCGCGAACTCGACATGGCGATGATCGATCTCGACGGCACACCGAACAAGGGCCGCCTCGGCGCCAATGCGATCCTCGGCGTCAGCCTCGCCGCCGCGAAGGCCGCTGCGGATGCGCGCGGGCTGCCGCTCTATCGCTATGTCGGCGGTGTGTCGGCACGCACGCTTCCCGTTCCGATGATGAACATCATCAACGGCGGCGAGCATGCCGACAACCCGATCGACGTGCAGGAATTCATGATCATGCCCGTCGGTGCCGGCAGCATCGCCGAAGCCGTGCGCTGGGGCAGCGAAATCTTCCACACGCTGAAGAAGGGGCTGTCGCAAAAGGGCCTCGCGACCGCGGTCGGCGACGAGGGCGGCTTCGCCCCGAACCTCGCCTCGACGCGCGCCGCGCTCGACTTCATCGCCGCCTCGGTCGAACAGGCGGGCTTCAAGCTCGGCAGCGACGTCGTCCTCGCGCTCGACTGCGCCGCGACCGAATTCTTCCGTGACGGCAAATATGAGATCAGCGGCGAAAGCCTGTCGCTCAGCCCCGAGCAGATGGCCGAATATCTGGCCGCGCTCGTCCAGGATTACCCGATCAAGTCGATCGAGGACGGGATGAGCGAAGACGATTTTACGGGCTGGAAGGCGCTGACCGATCTCGTCGGGGACAAGTGCCAGCTGGTCGGCGACGATCTGTTCGTTACAAACCCGGCGCGGCTGGGGCAGGGGATCGCTGACGGCCTCGCCAACTCGCTGCTGGTCAAGGTCAATCAGATCGGCACGCTGTCGGAAACACTCGACGCGGTCGATATGGCGCACCGCGCGCGCTACACCGCGGTGATGTCGCACCGTTCGGGCGAGACCGAGGATTCGACGATCGCCGACCTCGCGGTGCGACCAACTGCGGACAGGATCAAGACCGGACAGCCTCGCGCGATCGGATCGGCTCGCCAAGTATAACCAATTGATTCGTATCGAAGAAGAATTGGGCGATATGGCGCGCTATCCGGGGATGGCCATTTTCTCATAACATAAATTATAAATGTGCCGAATTGCTTGGGCCGAGCCGACCGAAGCTGCTATATAGGTTCCGACGACTGCGGTTTTCACCACCTGATCGGCTTTTTGTGGTTCGGCTCCTGCCCGCAGTCTCCGTCGTTGCATGACCGGCCGATCAACGCTTTGCCGAGAGCCCGGGTCGCACCTGCTCCCGTCGAAGAGGAGCCTGATATGCGTGCCTTCCATATATTGATGAAAGAAAAGCGGGAGGATGAACCGATCCGCATCGACTTTCAGGCGGAAACGCCCGATTATGCGCTCGTAATCGCGCAGAGCCATGCGGGCGGGCGCGATATGGAATTGTGGGAGGGCCAGACGATGGTCGGTTCTCTCAGCAGTTCCGCCCCGCAGCTTTGGCGATTGAGCTAGCCATTCTTTCGGCGAAACGAGTGGAAAAGCGGCGCTGACGCCTTGACGCCACGAATCAACTCTGATTCAAGGGCCGAAATGACGCAGCGGCACAAATTCCGGAAATCGATGAACAGGGCGGTCGGTCCTGCCGTCGCGGTGATCGCGGTGCTGGCGATGATCGGCTATATCATCTTCGGGCCGACCGGGCTCTATGCGTGGGGCGACTACAGCCAGTCGGTCGAAAAGAAACGCGTCGTCCTGACCGAGCTCACCAAGAAGCAGAATGAGCTACAGAACCGCGTGAACCTCCTCGACCGTCGCCGCGTCGATCCCGATCTTGCGGAAGAATATGTGCGCGAAAAGCTGGGCGCCTATCACCCCGACGAGGTGATCATTCCGATGGAGCCCGCGCAAAAGCCCTGACGGCTTTTGGTGCACCTTTGCTGCATACGTAAGTTGGTTTTGCCGCCGTCCATGGTGGGCGTTGCCAAATGCGGCGCGGCTCTCCTATAGGGGCGCTTGCCGTAACGGCTAAATGCAAAGGAACCCGCCTTGGCCAAAGCTCCCGCGCGCAAACCTGCCGCGCCGAAAAAGACTGCATCCACCCCGGCCGCCGCGAGCAATCGCGAGCAACCGCGCGACCCCGTCCCCTACGACGCGACGCCCGCGGAGCTGGAAAAATTCTACCGCGAGATGCTGCTCATCCGCCGCTTCGAGGAAAAAGCGGGGCAGCTTTACGGCCTTGGTCTGATCGGCGGTTTCTGCCACCTCTATATCGGTCAGGAAGCCGTCGCGGTCGGGCTGCAGTCGGCACTCGACGGCGAGAAGGACAGCGTGATCACCGGCTATCGCGACCATGGTCATATGCTCGCCTATGGTATCGACCCCAAGGTCATCATGGCGGAGCTTACCGGCCGCGCCGCGGGCATTTCGCGCGGCAAGGGCGGCTCGATGCACGTGTTCAGCGTC
>JACDQN010000345.1 GCA_015657575.1 Sphingopyxis sp. | reverse complement strand
TTCTACCGCTCGGGCCTCTATATCTCGCCGCTCGCGCCGCTTTTGCTCGGCATGGCGGTCGGCATCTTGACGATGCTGCTCGGCGTCGGCGGCGGTTTCATCATGGTCCCCGCAATGCTCTATCTGCTCGGCATGGGCACGCAGGTCGTCGTCGGCACCTCGCTGTTCCAGATCCTGTTCGTGACGATCGCGACGACGATGGTCCATGCGATGACGACGGGCGCCGTCGACATCGTGCTTGCGGGGCTCCTGCTGCTCGGCAGCGTCACCGGCGCGCAGATCGGGGCGCGCTTCGCGCAAAGGGTGAAGCCCGAATATCTGCGCATGGCGCTGGCGGTGATCGTGCTGCTCGTCGCCGCGCGCATGGCGGTCGATCTCTTCATCCGCCCCGAAGAAATCTATACCGTGCAATGAGCGCGTGGCGCGCCCTGACCGTCGGCCTGGTGCTGATGTTTGCCCCGACACC
Organism: Sphingopyxis sp.; assembly: GCA_015657575.1. Classification (GTDB taxonomy): domain Bacteria; phylum Pseudomonadota; class Alphaproteobacteria; order Sphingomonadales; family Sphingomonadaceae; genus Sphingopyxis. The sequence continues at coordinate 2,384 of JACDQN010000345.1, read as the reverse complement.
TGCGCGCGCCGACGATCCGCGATTGGTGCCTGACGTGTCGAGCCGCGCGATCGATATCCAGTACAGCTTCACCGGCGAGGAACTGCTGCTGTTCGGCGCGATCCTCTATCCCGGCCAGCGCCTGCCCGACCAGCGCGCCGATATCGTCGTCGTGCTGAAGGGGCCGGTGCGGCCGATCATCCTGCGCGAAAAGCGGCGGGTCGCAGGCATCTGGGTCAATGCGAACAGCATCCGCTTGCGTACGTCGCCGGGTTTCTACGCGATCGGCTCGTCGCGGCCGATCGACAAGCTGGTCGACGAACGCACCGCGGCGATCTTCGAACTCGGGCTCGACAATCTGTCGATGTCCCCGACGGGCTTTTCGGAGGCGCGGACGCTCGAACGGTTCGAGAATGGCCTGATCGACCTCTATGGCCGTATGGGGCTGTTTTACGAGAATCCGGCGGCGGTCGAGATTACCGAGGGCGTTCTCTATCGCGCGCGTATTCCGGTGCCCGCGCGCGTGCCCGTCGGCACCTATCGCGCCGAAACCTATCTGATCACGCCGCGGCGCGTGCTGGCCGTGGCGGCGCGCGACGTGCAGATCCGCAAGGCGGGTTTCGAACGCTTCGTCGCGCTTGCCGCGCAGCGCCACGGTTTCCTCTACGGGCTCAGCGCGGTCGCGCTTTCGTTGCTGCTCGGATATGCCGCATCGGCCATTTTCCGCCGCCGCTGACCATCTTCTGTCCCCAAAGTTCACGGCCTATTTACCCTCGTCTGCGATACCCGACCCGGGACCACAATCGAGGCGGGGCAATATGGATATGCAAGGTGGCGGGTTTCCTGCCGGGGATTCGACGGCAGCGCAGCACGTTCGGCTCGCCGGGGGCGGAATGGCGGCGGCGCTCGCGCCGGCGGCGGTCAACCATCACCGCGACGATCTGCTGATCGGGGAAGTGATCGATATTTCGGGTTCGGATTCGCGCATCCTGATCGATTCCGCGACGATCGGCCAATTGTCTTCGTCGCCCGACGCGGCGGTTGCGATGGCGGGTCAGGTGGGCGCGCAGGTCAAGGTTCGCGTCGGCAACGTCTGGCTCGTCGCCAGCATCCGCGACCAGCAATTGCACGAGCGCGGCGAAGGGCTGATCGTCGCGACGATCGATTTCCTCGGCGAAGGCGACGAGGAAAAGATCACCGGCCGCATCCACAATTTCCGCCGCGGCGTGACGCGCTACCCGATCCCGGGCAGCCAAGTCTATGCGGCGACCAGTAACGACCTCAAGCAAATCTATGCCGCCGACGAGCGCGCGCATGTCGAGGTCGGCACCGTCTACCCGACCAAGGATATCCGCGGCTCGCTCTACGTCGACGCGATGCTCGGCAAGCATTTCGCGCTGCTGGGATCGACCGGTACGGGCAAGTCGACCAGCGCCGCGCTGATCCTGCACAAGATCCGCGAGCTCGCGCCGCAGGGCCATATCGTGATGATCGATCCGCACGGCGAATATTCGGCCGCCTTCAAGGGCACCGGCGCGCTGTTCGACGTCGATAATCTCGCGATGCCCTATTGGCTGATGAACTTCGAGGAACATTGCGAAGTCTTCGTCACCAGCGAGGGGCGCGATCGCCAGAGCGACTGCGACGTGCTCGCCAAATGCCTGCTGCAGGCGCGGCAGAAGAACCGCATGGCCGAGGGGATGACCAAGCTCACGGTCGACTCGCCGATCCCCTATCTGCTCTCCGATCTGCTCAACATCCTCACGAACGAGATGGGCAAGCTCGACAAGGCGACCTCGTCGCGCCGTTCATGCGCATCAAGGGCAAGATCGAGGAAATGCGCGCCGATCCGCGCTATAATTTCATGTTTTCGGGCATGCTCGTCGCCGACACGATGGCCAATTTCATCGGCAAGATTTTCCGCCTGCCGTCGGACGGGCGGCCGATATCGATCATCGACGTGTCGGGCGTGCCCAGCGACATCACCGGCGTCGTCGTCGCGGTGCTGTCACGCCTGACCTTCGACTATGCGATCTGGTCGCGCGGCGAGCCGCAGCGGCCGATCCTGCTCGTCTGCGAGGAAGCGCACCGCTATATCCCGTCGAAGGATACGGGGCAGGGACAGGCGGTTCGCAAGATCCTCGAGCGGATCGCCAAGGAAGGCCGTAAATATGGCGTGTCGCTGGGTTTGATCACGCAGCGCCCGTCGGATCTGGCCGAAGGTGTGCTGTCGCAGTGCGGCACGATCATCTCGATGCGCCTCAACAACGAGCGCGACCAGCATTTCGTGAAGGCGGCGATGCCCGAAGGCGCGCGCGGCTTTCTCGATTCGATTCCCGCCCTGCGCAACCGCGAATGCATCATGCGCGAGGCGTTCGGATCCCGATCCGCCGTCGCCTCGACTG
>JACDQN010000344.1 GCA_015657575.1 Sphingopyxis sp. | reverse complement strand
CTTCATCCTGCTGCGCGCCGACCATGATTTCCCCCGCGTGCAGAAACATCGCGGCGCGCGGCGCGCGAAGGGGCGCTATTACGGCCCCTTCGCCAGCGCCGGATCGGTGAATCAGACACTCAACGCACTACAGAAGACCTTCCTCCTGCGCAGCTGCACCGACAGTTTCTTCGCCAACCGCTCGCGCCCGTGCCTGCTCTATCAGATCAAGCGGTGCAGCGCGCCCTGCGTCGATCGCATTTCGAAGGAGGATTATGCCGGGCTGGTCGCCGACGCGCAGGATTTCCTCGAAGGCCGCTCGACGGCGGTCCAGAAAAGGCTGGGCGATGCCATGACGCGCGCCGCCGAGGCGATGGACTATGAGCAGGCGGCTGTGATCCGCGACCGGTTGAAGTCGCTGACCTTCATTCAAGGCAGCCAGTCCGTGCACGCGGATGGGCTGGGCGATGCCGATGTGTTCGCGCTCGCGGCGAAGGGCGGGCAGCTGTGCATCGCGGGTTTCTTCATCCGCGGCGGCCAGAATTGGGGGCATCGCAGCTTCTTTCCCGCGCATGTTGCGGGCGTCCCCGAAAGCGAGGTGATGGCGAGTTTTCTGATGCAATTCTACGAAGGCGTCCCGCCGCCGAAACTGATCCTCGTCGATCGCGAGCCCGACGAATGCGCTTTGCTCGCCGAGGCGTTGGGTGAAAGCGGAAACCGCAAGGTCGAGATCAGCGTGCCGCAGCGCGGCAACCGCCGCCGCTTGCTTGAACAGGCCGTGCGGAACGCGGGCGAGGAACTCGACCGGCGCCTTGCCGAGAGCAGCAGTCAGGCGAAGCTCGGCCGCGAACTCGCCGAACTGTTCGACCTCGACAATCCGCCGCAACGGATCGAGATCTACGACAACAGCCATATCCAGGGCACCAATGCGCTCGGCGCGATGGTCGTCGCGGGGCCGGAGGGCTGGATCAAGGGCGCCTATCGCAAGTTCAACATCAAGCGCGCCGAGACGCAGCCGGGCGACGATTTCGCGATGATGCGCGAGGTGTTCCAGCGCCGCTTCGCGCGCGCAATCGAGGAGGACCCCGAACGGACGAAAGGCGAATGGCCCGACCTGGTGCTGATCGACGGCGGGCAAGGGGCAGGTGTCGGCGGCGGGGGGCGGTGCTCGCCGAACTCGGGATCGACGATCTCACATATGTCGGCGTAGCCAAAGGCCCCGACCGCAACGCCGGACGCGAGACCTTCTACCACCCCGACGGGCGCGAATTCACGCTGCCGCCGAACAATGCCGTGCTCTTCTACATCCAGCGGCTGCGCGACGAGGCGCACCGCTTCGCGATCGGCGCGCACCGGCAGAAGCGCGCGAAGGCGATGGGGACGTCACCGCTCGACGAGGTCCCGGGCATCGGTCCCGCGCGCAAAAAGGCGCTGCTGATGCACTTCGGCACCGCGCGGGCGGTGCGCGGCGCGAGCCTCGAGGATTTACGCAAGGCGCCCGGGGTGAGCGCGGCGGTGGCGCAGGCGGTGCATGACTTCTATCATTCGGGACGATAGGGGAGAACGAGGATGGATTTCGCAGCATCGATGCCCCTTGCAGGAACATTGGGCGTCACTATTCAAGAAGGTGGCAAGGACCGAGTTGCGGGCAGCTTGCCTGTGCGCCCCGAAATCTGCACCGCCGGCGGGATCGTCCATGGCGGGGCGGATCATGGCCTTTGCCGACTGTCTTGGCGCGGTGGGTGCCTTCCTGACCTTGCCCGAGGGCGCAAGCGGAACCACCACCATCGAGAGCAAGACAAATTTCCTCGGCGGCGGGCCGGTCGGAACGACGCTCGTCGGCGAAGCGACGCCGGTGAAGATCGGCAAGCGCCTGTCGGTGTGGCAGACGCGCATCCGTACCGAAGATGGCGCCGACGTCGCGCTGGTGACGCAGACGCAGCTGGTGCTTTGGCCAGCCTGACCGCCGACGCCATCGTCTGCGCGGTGCGCGCGCATGGCGAGCATGGCGCGATCCTGCGGGCGCTGACCGAACAGGCGGGACTCGTCGCGGGCTATGTGCGCGGCGGCCGTTCGCGGCGGCTGCGGCCGATCCTGATCCCCGGCAATCTCGTCGCGCTCGAATTGCGCGCGCGAACCGAGGAGCAGCTGGCCGGGGCGACGGTCGAATTGCTCGCAAGCCGTGCGCCGCTGCTGGCCGAACCGCTTGCAGCGGCGGCGATCGACTGGATCACCAGCCTGACCGCGGCGACCCTGCCCGAAAGCCAGCCCTATCCGGCGCTATACGGGGCTTTGGGGGCGGTGCTCGACGCGATCGCAGTCGCACCTTCGGCGCGGCAATGGGCAGCTGCTTTGGCGCGCTATGAACTGTTGCTGCTCGCCGAACTGGGGTTCGGGCTAAACCTCGAAGAATGCGTGGCCGGGATGCCCGGCGATCTGGCCTTCGTCAGCCCAAAATCCGGCAATGCCGTGAGTGCCGCCGCAGCCGCGGGCTATGAGGAGCGATTGTTCCGCTTGCCACGCTTCCTGATCGCCGCGGATGCAGGGCCGTCGATGGCCGATGTACTCGATGCGCTGATCATCACCGGACATTTCCTGAGCCGCGACGTGCTCGACGGACGCAACCGCGACTTGGTGGGCGCAAGGGAAAGATTGATCGATCGGCTGGGCAGGGCGGTTGCGTGACGCGCCGCTGCTGTCTAAGCGGCGGGCAGACACGAAAGGGCGACATAGTGCAAATCCTGCTGCTGGCTGGCGACGGTATCGGTCCTGAGATCATGGCGGAGGCGGAGAAGGTGCTTGCCGCGCTCGCGCTGCCGGTGACGCTCGACCGCGCGCTCGTCGGCGGCGCCGCCTATGAAATAACCGGCCATCCATTGCCGCCCGAGACGCTGGCGAAGGCCAAGGCGGCGGATGCGATCCTGTTCGGGGCCGTGGGAGACCCGCGCTTCGACAATGTCGAACGGCATCTGCGCCCCGAACAGGCGATCCTCGGCCTGCGCAGCGAACTGGGGCTGTTCGCCAATCTGCGTCCCGCCAAGCTGTTCGCAGGGCTTGAAGACAGCTCGGCGCTGCGACCCGAGGTTGCCTCGGCGATCGACCTGCTGATCGTCCGCGAGCTCAACGGCGACGTCTATTTCGGTGAAAAGGGCACGCGCACCACGGCGAGCGGCGAGCGCGAAGGCTATGACATCATGTCGTATAGCGAGAGCGAGGTGCGCCGCATCGCGCACGTCGCCTTCCGCGCTGCGCGGGGGCGGCAAAAGCGGCTGTGCTCGGTCGACAAGGCGAATGTTCTCGAAACCTCGCAGCTGTGGCGCGATGTGGTGATCGAGGTCGCGAAAGAATATCCCGACGTGGCGCTGAGCCACATGTATGTCGACAATGCCGCGATGCAGCTGGTGCGCAACCCGGGCCAGTTCGACGTCGTCGTCACCGGCAATCTGTTCGGCGACATCCTGTCGGATCAGGCGTCGATGTGCGTCGGGTCGATCGGTTTGCTCGCCTCGGCATCGCTGAGCGAGGGCAAGCAGGGCCTGTACGAACCGATCCACGGCAGCGCGCCCGACATCGCGGGCAAGGGCATTGCCAACCCGCTCGCGATGATCCTGTCGCTCGCGATGCTGCTCCGCCATTCGGGCGGTGACGAGGCGAGCGCGGCGCGGATCGAGGCGGCCGTCGCGAAAGTGCTCGCCGACGGGTGCCGCGGGGCCGACCTCGGCGGAAACATGGGCACGACGGCCCTCGGCGATGCGGTGGTTGCGGCTTTGAACGGATAGACAAGATGAAGAAGACCACCGGTTTCGACCGCAGCAAGACGAAAAACTGGCACCCCGCGACCCAGGCGGTACGCGGCGGCACCTGGCGCAGCGAGCATGGCGAAACGTCCGAAGCGCTGTTCCTGACCTCCGGCTACACCTACGACGATGCCGAGACCGTCGCGGCGCGCTTTGCCGGCGAAGCGCAGGGCATGACCTATTCGCGGCTGCAGAACCCGACCGTCGCGATGCTCGAAGAGCGGATCGCGCTGATGGAGGGCGCCGAAGCGTGCCGGACGCAGGCGACCGGCATGGCGGCGATGACGACCGCATTGCTGTGTCAATTGTCGGCGGGCGACCATATCGTGGCGGCCAAAGCCGCCTTCGGATCGTGTCGCTGGCTGGTCGACCATCTGTGTCCGCGTTTCGGGATCGAGACGACGGTGATCGATGGGCGCGACAATGACGCTTGGGAAAAGGCCATCAAGCCGAATACCAAGGTGTTCTTCTTTGAGACGCCGGCAAATCCGACGATGGACATCGTCGACATGAGGCATGTGTGCGACGTCGCAAAGGCGCACGGCATCACCACCGTCGTCGACAATGCCTTTGCCACCAGCGTACTCCAGCGCCCGATGGATTTCGGCGCCGACCTCGTCGCTTATTCAGCGACCAAGCTGATGGAAGGCCAGGGCCGCGTCCTCGCCGGCGCCGTCTGCGGGACGGAGAAGTTCATCAACGACGTGCTGCTGCCGTTCCAGCGCAACACCGGACCCAATCTGTCGCCCTTTAACGGCTTGGGATAGTGATGAAAGGGCCTCGAAAACGCTTCGACCTGCGGGCACGCCGCCAGTCGGAAAACGCGCTTGCGGTCGGCAGGTTCGTCGAGACCCGCGTTCCCCGCATCCTGCACCCCGGCCTGGCCAGCCATCCGCAGCATAATCTGGCGAAGAGCCAGATGGAGGATTGCGGCCCGATCTTTTCCTTCATCCTCGACGGCGGCGCGGCGAAGGCGATGAAATTTCTCAACGCGCTCGAACTTGTCGATATCAGCAACAATATCGGCGATTCGCGCAGCCTCTGCTGCCACCCATGGACGACCACCCATTATGGCGTGCGCCCGAGGCGCGCCTCGACATGGGGGTCGAAGAGGGGATGCTGCGCATCAACATCGGGCTGGAAGATCCGCGCGACATCATCGCCGATCTGGACCAGGCATTGACCAAGGTCGGGCTTTAGGTGAATCTGGTGTGGAGATGATCGACTCCTTCTTCCCCTTTTCGGCGACCACCGGGCCGATCACCGTGCGGGTAGCGGTCAGCTATTTGCCCGAACAATCGCATCCGGCGCTCGGCCGCTGGTTCTGGGCCTATCATGTCCGCATCGAAAATCATGGCGAAGTCGCGACGCAGCTGATCAGCCGCCACTGGCGGATCAGCGACGGGCGCGGCCAGGAGAGCGAAGTCGAAGGCGAAGGCGTCGTTGGCGAGCAGCCGCTGATCCTGCCGGCGGGTCGTTCGATTATGTATCGGGCTGTCCGCTGCCAACGCCCGAAGGCGCGATGGTGGGCAGCTATGCGATGGAGATGAGCGACGGGTCGCAAATGCTCGTCGCGATCCCGCACTTCCCGCTCGTAGCGCCCGCGACTGCGTCATGAAGCGCACCCATTTGCCCTTGAACGCGCTGCGCGTTTTCGATGCCGCTGCCCGGCATCTGAGTTTCACCCGCGCGGCCGACGAACTGGCGGTGACCCCCGCCGCGGTGGGGCAGCAGATTCGCGCGCTGGAGGATATGCTGGGCGTCGTGCTGTTCCGCCGTACGCCCAAGGGGCTCGAGCTGACGGGGGAAGCCGATGCGGGGCTCGACGCGCTGCGGCAGGGGTTTCTTCAGTTCGAAGAATCGGTGCGCGCGATGCAGGCGGGACAATCGTCGCAGTCGCTGACGATCGCGGCGCCGCGCGACCTGACCGCAAAATGGCTCGCGCCGCGGCTGGCGCGCTACAGCCAGCAGGCGCCCGACGTGCGCTTCACGCTCGTATCGGCGGACGGCGGCATCGACTTTACCGAAGCGAATCTCGACCTGGCGATCTTCTGGACCGACGGAGCGGGCGAACATGAGGGCGTCGCGCTCGCCGAAGCGCTGATGGTCACCGTCGCGGGACCGGGAAGCAACAGCGACACGCGGATCGCCTGGCCGGGTTGTCCCGTCGCCGACGGCGAAGCCGCGCTGCGGCTCGGCGATGCGGGGCTTGCGATCGATGCGGCCGCGAACGGGCTTGGCCAGGCGAATGTGCCGGCGATGCTGGCCGAAGCCGACATTGCGGCAGGGCGCGTCCGGCAGGTCGGCGAGGCTGTCAGCGTGAAGCGCGGGTACTGGCTCGTGGCCCCGACACCGCAGTGGCGGCAGGCAAAGGTCAAGGCGCTGGTCGCGGCCCTGACCGCTTGAGCGATCATTCCGCCGCGAGCTTCAGCAACCGCGTCACGCGCCCGATCAGATCCTCCGTGCCGACATTGGCGTCTGGATTGTTCCAGCTCGCGGTAACCACGAACCATTTGCCGTCGGACTTGCGCTGACCGAGCAGGCTCATCGACAGCACGCCATTTTCCGAGCCGCCCTTGTAACCGAGATAGCTCCAGCCGGCGGCGGCCGCGGGCCCCACGCCATTGTTGATCGCCATCGCCGCAAACAGGGTCTTCGACTGGCGTGCGCGCAGGTCGACCATCAGCCGCGCGATATCGTTCGGACTGGCAAACCATTCGAGACTGTCGATGAAGCGCGGCCCCGCAGTGAAGCTGACGCCGTCGACATTGGAGAGGATCAGCCGGTCGCGATTGCTCTCGATCAGCTTGCGCTGCACGGCGTCGTCGCCCCGAATGAAGAGCGGCCGCAAGTCGGCGAAATTATTGCCCTTCAGCGCAAAGGCTTCGACCGTCGTCAGGAACGGGATGTTGCGCGACGGATCGCTATGCCCCGCGCTCCGCATCCGCGCTTCGATGGCTTCGCGGCCGAGCAGGTGGATCAACGTGTCGGTCGCGCCATTGTCGCTGACCGAGATCATCCAGTTGGCGAGCGTTTGCAATGTCACCGGCGTATCGACGGGCCAGTTCGCGGTGCCCGCCGACGAAAAGCTGAAATGCGACAGGGACACGACGTCGGACCATTGGCGCTTGCCTGCCGCGACCTGCGCCGCCAGTTCGTCCAGGATATAGAGTTTGAAGGTCGATCCGATCGCAAACTGCGTGTCGGCATGGGCCGAGGCGAGCGGCTTGATCGCCGCGCCGTCGAGTTCGGCGACGAGAAAACCGGTCGCGCCCGGCAGGGCGGCGATCTCGGCGGCCACCTTGGCAAAGCTGTCGTCCGCCATCGTGAAGCCCGTCAGTTGCAACCCCGTCACGCGCGCCTCGGCTCCGCCGTCGACAACGAGCGCGATCGTCGCCACCCCCTTTTCGAAGCGCAGCAATATCGTTCCCGAACGACCGTCGGCCGACGTCGCGCTATCGATCGAGAGCGGCCTGCCATATTGGGCGATCAGGCTCACGTTGATCGCCTTGAACTGCGCCTCTGGGATGGCGGCCCGGAACGACGGAGCGAAATAATCGGAAAATGCGATCGCGCCAGTCAGCAGATCGACCAACTGTGCTGCACGGCGATCGAAAGCCGTCTGCGCGTTCGGCGATGCCGTTTCGGGCGCCTGCGCGGTCACGGCCTGCGGCGCCAGCATCGCAAGCATTGCCGCCGCCATTGCCGTTACCCCGACCTTTGCCATGTCTGCCTCCTCAGGCGTCGATCGCCGCCTCGTCGAGCGTCGCCGCATTGGCCTGGATGAACTGAAAGCGGTGCTCTGGATGCTTGCCCATCAACCGATCGACCAGATCCTTGACCTGATGCCGTTCCTCATATTCCTGCGGCAGCGTGACGCGCAGCATTGAGCGCGTCGCGGGATCCATCGTCGTTTCCTTGAGCTGGTTCGGGTTCATTTCGCCCAGCCCCTTGAAGCGGCCAACCTCGACTTTCTTGCCCTTGAACATCGTGGTTTCCAGCTCGGCGCGGTGCGCGTCATCGCGCGCATAGGCCGACAGGCTACCCGCGGTGAGGCGATAGAGCGGCGGCTGTGCCAGATAGACATGCCCGTTCCGCACGATATCGGGCATTTCCTGAAAGAAGAAGGTCATCAGCAACGTCGCGATATGCGCGCCGTCGACGTCGGCGTCCGTCATGATCACGATCTTTTCGTACCGCAGCGATCGGCGTCGCAATCCTTGCGCATCCCGCAACCGAGGGCAAGCGCGAGGTCGGCGATTTCCTGATTGGCGCGAATCTTGTCGGCGCTGGCGCTCGCGACGTTCAATATCTTGCCGCGAATTGGCAGGATCGCCTGCGTCTTGCGGTCGCGCGCCTGCTTGGCGCTG
>JACDQN010000343.1 GCA_015657575.1 Sphingopyxis sp. | reverse complement strand
CGCCGATCGTGCGCATCGCGTCGATTTCCTCGGTCAGCTTCATCGTGCCGATCTGCGCCGCAAAGGCCGACCCCGAACGGCCGGCGACCATGATCGCGGTCATCAACAGGCCAAGCTCGCGGATCGATGCGCGCCCGACGAGGTTGATCGTGAACACCTCGAGCCCGAACTGGCGTAGCTGCACCGCGCCCTGCTGCGCGACGACGATCCCGATCAGGAAGGTCATCAACCCGATGATGGGAAGCGCATCGACGCCGACGGTCTGGAAACGTGTGACGATGGCGTGCCAGCGCAGCCGCCGCCGCGCCCGCAGCTGGGTCCCCAGCGCAAGGATCATCGCGCCGAAGAAGCCGACGATGCCGACGAGTTCGTGCCAGATGGCGGTGCTGGCGGTGCCGACCTGTTCGAGCATCCGGACCATCATCGGGCGGCGGTCGCGGTGGACGCGATATTCGCTCTTGTCGTCGGCGAGCGCGTCGAGCAGGCGCTGCGCCTCGGCGCTGGCGCCGGTGACCTTCGCGCCATGTTCGCCGACCGTGCGCGTGACGATCCACGCGCCGACGGTGTCGATGCGTTCGATCGCCGACAGGTCGAGCGAGGCGATGGGGCCGAGTTCCTCGAGCCGCGCGGGCAGATCGCCGAGGCGCGCGAGGGTCAGGCGGCCGGTGAAGCGCACATCCGCACCCTGGGCGCCGTCGCTATGTTCGAAATCCGCTCTGGCCACCATCGTGCGGGGGACATTGTATTATTTGCCCCGCGACGGCAAGCGAATCCATGGTTTCGTTAACCGCCCTTGGCCGCAAGCGAGGCTGATACTAAAGGATGGCGATGGATGAAGCCCCGATCCCGCCGACGCCCGATTATGCGCATCGCGTCGCGATGTACGACATGGACCGGACGATCACGCGATCGGGGACTTACAGCGGGTTCCTCATGCATGTCGCGCGCCGCCGCCAGCAATGGCGGCTGCTGCTGCTGCCGCTCGTCGGGCTTGCGGGCGCCGCCTATTCGCTGCGGCTGATCGACCGCTCGCGGCTGAAGGCGATCAACCTGCGGCTGCTCGTCGGCAGCCGTTTCCGCCGCGCCGAGATCGCGCCGCTCGCCGAAAGCTATGCCGACAAGGTCGTCGCGAAGGGGGTGCATCCGGCGGCGCTTGCGCAGATCGCGGCCGATCGCGACGCGGGCTATCGCCTGCTCCTGGCGACCGCCTCCTTCCACCTTTATGTCGATGCGATCGCGCGGCGGCTGGGGATCGACGATGTGCTCGCTACGCAGCTCGACGAGCCCGACGGCGCCGACCATATCCACGCGCGCCTGTCGGGCGACAATTGCTATGGCGACGCCAAATTCGCGCGCATTTCGGACTGGCTGGCCGCGAATGACATCACGCGCGAGACGGCACATGTTCGCGCTTATTCGGACCATGTGTCCGACCATCCGATGCTGCACTTCGCCGACGAGGCGGTCGCGACGACCCCGTCGCGGGGGCTGAAACTGCTCGCGCCGAAAATGGGGTGGCAAGTCGTGGATTGGCGCGCGAGCCCATAGGCCGACGGATGACCGGGCGGAGTGTGGCTTTGGGGTAGGAAGCGGACGTTCCCTTCCTTACGGCGCATCTCCAATCAGCCGCATCCCCGAGCGAAGACGAGGGGCTTGTTCGAGCGAAGCGAGAACCTGCGACGCTGCTGCCTCGACTTCGCTCG
>JACDQN010000342.1 GCA_015657575.1 Sphingopyxis sp. | reverse complement strand
GGCGCGGTCCCCCTCCCCATGCCTTCGGCACAGGGAGGATATTCAGGTCAGAACGGCAGCTTGAAGCCCGGGGGCAGCGGCAGACCGCTGGTCATCTTGCCCATTTCCTCGTTGCTCGCGCGGTCAGCCTTTTCGCGCGCGTCGTTGAAGGCGGCGGCGAGCAGATCTTCGAGCATCTGCTTGTCGGCGGGCACGATCAGGCTGTCATCGATATGGATCGCCTTGATGCGCCCCTTCGCGGTCGCGGTGATCTTGACGAGACCGCCCCCCGAAACGCCCTCGACCTCGACGCTGTCGAGCTTCGCCTGCGCTTCCTGCATCTGGGCCTGGACGGTGGCGGCCGCTTCCTGCGCCGCCTTCATCATTTCTTCGATCGATTTCATGGTTTGGACCTATTTACTGTCGTCGGCAAATTTTGCCTCGGGGAAAGCCGCGAATGCCGCCTTTACGACCGGCAGTTCGCGAATGCGGGAATCATTGTCGGCGAGCTTGGCAGCGCGCATCTGGCCGAGGCTGGGGCGCCCTTCGCCCTCGCCCACGCGCACCTGCCAGCGGCTGCCGGTCTGGTTCAGCAACGCCTCGCCCAGCCGGCGCGCGAAATCGCCGCCGAGCGCAGCCGCGGGCGCGTAAACGAGCAGACCGGGTTCGAGCTCCAGAAGCTTGAGATCGTCATAAACCTGCCGCGCAAGTTGATGATTACCGGTCGTTTCGAGCAGATGATGGATTTGCGCGATGGTCAGCGCCGAAGCCGGCGGCTCGGCGTTCGCCGACGGTGCGACCTCGGCAATGGGATCGGCGACCGCGGTCTCCTGCCCGCCCGGTGCTGCAGGCGTAGCAAGCGGCATCGTCGGTACACCGCCCGATTCGAGCAGTTTCGCAAGTGCGCCCGGATCGGGCATCGACGCGGCATAGATCACGCGGAGCAGCAGCATTTCGAGATGTTCGAGTGGATTGTTCGCCCGCAACACCTCGTCATGCCCCTTGAGCAGCAACTGCCACAGGCGGTTGAGCGGCGCGAAACCCAGATTCTGCGCCCAATCGCCGATCCGTTCGCGATCGCTCGCGGCAAGCGCGGGATCGTCGTGACGCGACACTTTGGCGAGCGTGATCGCGTGCGTCAGGTCCATCAGCCCGCGCACCATCGCGACGGGTTCGATCCCCAGCGCATATTGCGCGCGGGCGAGATCGATCGCGCCGCCGCTGTTGCCTTCGAGGATCGTTGCCATCAGCTGCGTGATGGCGGTGCGATCGGACAGACCCAGCATCGTGCGCACCTGGTCGGCGCTGATCTTGCCGCCGCCATCGAGGTCGGCGTGCGCGATCGCCTGGTCGAGGATCGACAGGCCGTCGCGCACCGAACCCTCGGCGGCATTGGCGATCAGCCAGATCGCCGGCGCCTCGGCCTCGACACCCTCCTTTTGCAGGATCGCGCTGAAATGCGCGAAGAGCATGTCGGGGGTGATGCGGCGGAGGTCGAAACGCTGACAGCGCGACAACACCGTCACCGGCACCTTGTTGACCTCGGTCGTGGCGAACAGGAATTTGACGTGCGGCGGCGGCTCTTCGAGCGTTTTCAAAAGCGCATTGAAGGCGTTACGCGACAACATGTGTACTTCGTCGATGATGTAGATCTTGTAGCGCGCCGACACGGCGGCATAGCGCACCGCTTCGATGATCTCGCGGACGTCGTCGACGCCGGTGTTCGACGCGGCGTCCATCTCGATCACGTCGATATGGCGTCC
>JACDQN010000341.1 GCA_015657575.1 Sphingopyxis sp. | reverse complement strand
TAGCGCAGAACCAGGCCTATGCCTGCTCACATGGCAGCGGCGCGCGCTTCTGGATGCACAACAATTTCCTGATCGACCGGACGGGCAAGATGTCCAAGTCGTCCGGAGAGTTCCTGCGCCTGCCGCTGCTCGTTTCCAAGGGCATCACCCGCTCGCCTATCGGCTGATGTGCCTGCAGGCGCATTATCGCAGCGAGCTCGAGTTCAGCTGGGAGGGGCTTGGCGCGGCCCTGACGCGGTTGAAACGACTGGTGATGGCCGCAGCTGCAGTGCGCGAAGCCGAAACCGCAGAGCCCGCGGATCGTCGCCTGACCGATCTGCTGGCAAAGTTCGATGCCGCCATTTCGGAGGATCTGAACACCGCCGTCGCGCTGACCCTGATCGAGGAAGCGGCGGCGATGAAGAAGATCGACGCGGGGCAGAAGCGCGGCGCACTCGCCGCGATGGATGCGGTGCTCGGTCTCGATCTGCTGACGATCGAGCGCGCCGACCTGCGCGTCCGGCCCAAGGCGACGGAGATCCCCGAAACCGACATCGAATCCACGCTGCTGCGTCGCAAAGAAGCGCGCGCAGCAAAGGATTTTGCGACATCGGATGCACTCCGCGACACACTGATCGCCGCGGGCGTCGAGGTGATGGACGGCGATCCGCTGGGATGGGACTGGCGGTTGGAAAATTAATCGGCTCCTCTTCCCGTCCGTGTCGAGCGAAGTCGACACACCCGGAAGGAGCCCGCTACCTATGGGCATCTCGACTTCGCTCGATGCGAACGGGACAGGGAGAGTATCGCAATGACCAAAACCGTCACCGTCCTTTCGGGCCTGATCCGTCCGCTTGTCGAAAACCGCCTGCCCGACTGGGTCGAGCCGCGCTTCTTCCAGTCGAAGGAAGAGGCGATGGAGCTGGCGCCCACAGCCGAGATCGGCTGGTTCGACCTGAACGACAAAAAGGATATGGCGGCGATCATCACCGCCGCGACGAACATCAAATGGCTGAACTCGATCTACGCCGGGGTCGACGGCATGCCGCTCGATCTGCTCGCCGAGCGCGGCACGGTGGTAACCAACGGCGCCGGCATCAACGCAATCACCATCGCCGAATATGTCGTCATGGGCATGCTGACCGTCGCCAAGGGTTACCGCGACGTCGTGCGCGCGCAGGAGCGCCGCGAATGGTTGATGGATTCGCCCGGCAAGGTCGAACTGTTCGGATCGAAAGCGCTCCTCCTCGGCTATGGCGCGATCGGCAAGCTGATCGAGGAACGGCTGAAGGCTTTCGCGGTCGACGTGACCGTCGTGCGCCGCTCGCCGGGTGAAAATACGCTGACTCCCGACCAGTGGCGCGCAAAGCTCGGCGATTTCGACTGGGTGATCCTCGCCGTCCCCGCGACCCCCGAAACCGACGGCATGATCGGCGCGGCCGAACTCGCCGCGATGAAGCCGACCGCGACGCTGATCAACATCGCGCGCGGCAGCGTCGTCGATCAGGAAGCACTGGTCACGGCGCTCAACGAAAAGCGGATCGCCTCCGCCTTCCTCGACGTCACGACGCCGGAGCCGCTGCCCGCCGACGATCCGTTGTGGAGCCTCGACAACGCCCATATCACCATGCACCTGTCGGGCCGCGCGCAGACAAGATGTTCGTCCGCTCAGGCGCAGCAGCTTCCTCGAAAATCTCGATCGCTGGAAAAGGGCGAGCCG
>JACDQN010000340.1 GCA_015657575.1 Sphingopyxis sp. | reverse complement strand
GCGCCATCGCCCCTCCGTCAGCGCTTCGCGCTGCCACCTCCCCATGGCTTCGCCACAGGGAGGATCGAACGCCCGCAACCGCCCGATACCCGCCGATCGAGCCTTGGATTTGCAAAAGACATAATCGTCAAACCAAAACCCCCGAGCGGTCCAGCCTTGCACAACCCCCGACGGCGTCGACTCCTCCGCCAAAATCTCCATCCTCCCCAAGCCGCGCGGCGTGACCCCGCTCCGCTTGCCGCGAACCGCCGAGAGGCGTAGACTGCCTGCACATATAATGAGGATGCCTGCGATGACCCATGTTTCGAAGCGGTCGGTCCTTTTGGCGCTGCTCGCCGGTACGCCGCTGCTGATCGGCGCGACGCCCGCACCCGTTCCGCCGCCCGCGGTCGCGGTTCCCGCCTCGGCGCCGCCGCCGGCAACACCGCAGATCACGACGAGCGGCGAAGTCACGCCCTTCATCCAGCCCTTCGACCTGGACGCGACGCGGCGCATGGCGGTGAATGTGATGGTCGCGGGCGAGGGACCATTTTCCTTCCTTGTCGATACCGGTGCCGAGCGCACCGTGATCGCGCGCGAACTCGCCGAACGACTGGGGCTGGTCGAGGGCGCGAAGCTGCGGCTCGCGACGATCGGGAGCTCGACCGTTGTCACCAGCTACCGCGTCGCCGCGCTGTCGATGACGGGGCTGCACATGACGCCGTTCGACGCGCCCGCCTTTGCCGGACGCCATATCGGCGCGGCGGGGCTGATCGGCGTCGACATGCTCGAACAGCGGCGCGTGCTGATCGATTTTCGCGCCGAAAGCATGCAGATCCTCGAAACGCGGCGGCGCGCGCGGCCGATCATCGACGATGACGACGCGATCGTCGTCACCGCGCGCAACATGGCGGGACGGCTGATCCTGTCCGACGCGCGGATCGACGGAAAACGGGTCGATGTAATCGTCGATACCGGCGCGCAGACGAGCGTCGGCAATCTGGCGCTGCAAAAGCTCGTCGCGGCGCGGCGGCAGAACAGCTTTCCCTTTTTCCCGACGATCCTGAACGCGGTGTCGGGTGAGGCGGTGCCCGCGACGCGCACCGCGATCAAGCGGATCAAGATCAACGGCGCCGACGTCAACGACCTGCCCGTCAGCTTCGCCGACAGCCAGGCGTTTCGCGCACTCGACCTTCAGGAGCGGCCCGCGCTGTTGCTGGGGATGGACAGCCTGTCGCTGTTCGACCGGGTCGAGATCGATTTCCCGAACAAGCGAGTGATCTTCGAATTGCCGAGCCGCGCGTCGCGCGAAAGTCGCCAACGCTTCGTCGCCAGCGCCGCCCATCGCGGCGGGTGAAGATCATCGCGCCGGGTCGGGCGGGGCCGCTTGCCCGGCGCCGGCGATCGCGTCATAGCGGTTCGATGACCAGCGCGGCGACCTTCGACTTTGCGGACCAGAAATTTCATATGTTGGCCGACCGGGCGCTGTTCTGGCCGCGGCACGGCGCGCTGATCGTCGCCGACTTGCATCTGGAAAAGGCGAGCTGGTACGCCGCGCACGGCCAGCCCTTGCCGCCCTATGACAGCCACGACACGCTCGACCGGCTCGCGGCGCTGGCTGCGCAGACAGCGGCGCGCGCGATCTGGTGCCTCGGCGACAGCTTTCACGACCGCGATGCGGCGAGCCGCATCGGTCCCGCCATTGCCGAGCGACTGCACGGGCAGGCGGCGGTGGCGAGGATCGTGTGGATCGCGGGCAATCACGACGGGCTGACCGGCGGCGCATGGGGCGGCGAGGTCGCCGACGAGCTGGTCGTCGACGGCATCGTGCTGCGCCACCAGAGCCTGGCGGCCGAAACCCGCCCCGAAATCTCGGGCCATTTCCATCCGAAGCTGCGCCTGTCGTTGCGCGGCCGGCGCGTGTCGCGGCCCTGCTTTGCGGGCGACGATCGGCGGCTGATTCTGCCCGCTTTCGGTAGCCTGACCGGCGGACTTGCGTGCGAAGACCCCGTTATTGGCCGCAATTTCGCCGGAAGCTATCGCGCGATGCTGGTGGCGCGCGGGCGGCTGCTTGCCGTGCCCTGTGCAAATGACGCTACGGCAAGCCGGATGGCGGCGGCACGCTGACCGTCCGGGGGCTGCGGCCACTGGTTACCGCTGTGACCAAAAAGCATCACCACCTTGAAAAATGACGCAAAAGCGCGGCCGTCGGCTGGAACGGCTTCGCAATTTCGATATGTTCGGCGGGCAACAAAAATAATGAAATGTTGAGAGGAGTGCCCACCATGAAATCATCTTCCCTTCGGCCTGCCCGCTTGATGCGCACCAGCGCGCTGGGCGTTTCGCTTGCCATCGTTGCCGTATCGGCGCCCGCCTTTGCCCAGGACGCAGCGCCGCAGGACGGCGCCGAGGATTATGGCGCCGACGCGCCGATCGTCGTCACCGCGCAGGGGCGTTCGCAGCTTCTGTCCGACGTCCCCGTCGCAATCTCGGCGGTGAGCGCTGAAACGCTGCAGAACAGCGGCGCGAACGACATCCGTCAGCTGAACCAGGTTGCGCCGTCGCTGCTCGTCTCGTCGACCGGATCGGAAGCGAACGGGTCGGCGCGTATCCGCGGCATCGGAACGGTCGGCGACAACCCCGGCCTCGAAAGCTCGGTCCCGGTGTTCATCGACGGCGTCTATCGCTCGCGGTCGGGCATCGGTCTCAACGAACTGGGCGAGATCGACCGCATCGAAGTGCAGCGCGGCCCGCAGGGCACGCTCGGCGGCCGCAACTCGTCGGCGGGCTTGATCAGCATCTATTCGAAAAAGCCCGATTTCGAGTTCGGCGCCACGGGTGAGGTCACCTATGGCAATTACGACTATTGGCGCCTCGCCGGCAGCGTCACCGGCCCGCTCGGCGAAACGCTGGCGGCGCGCCTCGACGGTGTCTGGGTCAAGCGCGATGGTTTCCTGCGCGACACGACCAACAACCGCGACATCAACAATCGCGACCGCTATTTCCTGCGCGGCCAATTGCTGTTCGAACCGACCGACGCGCTGTCGATCCGGCTGATCGCCGACTATACCTCGCGCGACGAGGAATGCTGCGGCGCGACCTATGTCGGCCCGGCGGTCAACCCCTATATCGGCAATCTCAACACGCCGGTTAGCCCGATCCTGCAGCCCGGCGCGGTTCCGCCGCGCGTCAACGATGGCGGGAACAATATCATCAACGTGCTGCGCGATCTCGGCCAGCCGCTCGCCGCGTTCAACCAGGGTTACAGCCGCAACCTTTCGGTGAGCCCCGGCCGCAGCTATGCGGGCGAGACCAAGGATTATGGTTTCTCGGGCCAGATCGACTATGATCTCGGCGGCGCGACGCTGACCTCGATCACCGCGTACCGCGAATATCGGTCGAGTCAGGCCGGCGACGTCGATTATGGGACGGTCGACATCCTGTACCGCGCGCCCGACGACGACGCCTATCGCCAGTTCCACACATTCACCCAGGAACTGCGCCTGCAGGGCGAGGCCTTCGACGGCAAGCTCGACTGGCTCGTCGGCGGTTTCTACGCCAATGAAAAGCTGCGCGTTCGCGACAATCTGCGCTTCGGCAGCCAATATGGCCGGTTCGCGACCTGCCGCATCATCTCCGGCGGCGGTCTCGCGGGTCTTTATTCGCCGAACGAAGCCGGCTGCGTCGCGGGCGGCATCGGCAACCTGGCCGGCGTCGGCCGCAACACGATTCTGGCCGCCAGCGGACCGATTTCGGGTGCCGACATCGTGTCGGGCTTCACCGCGCTCAATGGGCTCAACGACCGCGGCAGCATCAACGACGTTTATCGCCAGAATGGCGAGAATTGGGCGCTGTTCACGCACAATATCTTCCACATCACCGACAAGCTCGATTTCACCTTCGGCCTTCGGTACACCAACGACAAGAAGCGCTTCTCGGCGACCTTCACCAACGACAATACGGTTTGCACCACCGTCCAGGGGCTGGTGCTCGACGATGCCGCCAATCCGGCGACGACCGCAACGGCGCGCTCGCTCGCCGGCGCCCTCATCGGCCTCGCCTGTCAGGGTAATTCGACCGCCGAGCTCAACAATGTGTCGATCAACGACAAGCGCAGCGAGGACGAGTTCACCGGCACCGCGATCCTGTCGTACAAGCCGGTCGACGATCTGATGGTCTATGCGAGCTATTCGCGCGGCTACAAGGCGGGCGGTTTCAACCTCGACCGCTCGGCGCTCAAGTCGCCGATCCTGCCGTTCGCGGCGACCCCGGGCGGTGCGCAGGGGCTGGTCGGCAACCTGCAGTTCGACCCCGAAACCGTGCACAGCTATGAACTCGGCGCGAAATATTCGACCGGTCCCTTCGGCCTCGGCCTGACGCTCTTCCGGTCGGACTTCTCGAGCTTCCAGCTCAATACGTTCAACGGCACCGTCTTCCTGGTGCAGAACGTCAACGGCTGTTCGAGCGACCTCAACGGCGGCGATCGCGACCAGAACAAGTTCGCGGGCGCCCCCAATTATGTGGCACCGACGCCGACCAATGCGAACCCGGCCAACACGACCGGCGCCTGCCCGACCGACGATGTCGGCTATGGCGTCCGTTCGGAAGGCTTCGAACTTGAGGCCTCGCTGGTTCCGGCTCGCAACTTCCGCATGACGGCGGGCCTGACCTACGCGAAGACCAAATATCGCGATCAGCTGGTCGGCAACAACAATGGCGCTCCGCTCGACCAGGCGCTGCGCCTGCTGCCGGGCAACAATCTGTCGAACGCGCCCGAACTGGTCGCGACCGGCAGCGTCGCCTGGACCCCGGACATCGGCAGCAGCGGTCTTTCCGGCCTCGTCTATATCGATGGCCGCATGACCAGCGATTACAACACCGGTTCGGACCTGTTCCCGCAAAAAGCGCAGGACGGCTATGCGATCTTCAACGCGCGCATCGGCATTCGCGGCCCCGACGAAAAATGGGGCATCGAATTCTGGGGGCAGAATATCTTCAACAAGCAATATGCCCAGGTCGCGTTCAATTCGCCGTTCCAGGAAGGCGGCACCTCGCCGACCGCCGCTTTCGCCGACCCGCAATATCCGGGCGGCCGCCAGATCTTCTCGCAGTTCCTGGCCGAACCGCGGACCTATGGCGTGACGCTGCGCGGCAAATTCTGATCGCGTAAGACGGGGTAAAGAAACCGCCCGCTCGCTTCGGTGAGCGGGCGGTTTTCTTTTCGGTTCGCGCGAAGACGCGAAGGCGCGAAGAGATTGCGCCTGCCGCGAAGCGGCATTCTCTTTCCAGCGTCGCAATATGCCCTGGGTAAAAAGGGGAAAGGGCCTGTCGGCCCGAGCTTTGTCTTCGCGTCTTCGCGCCTTCGCGCCTTCGCGTGAAATAATTCAGCGCGCTCGTGCCGCCTGGTGCGCAATGTCGGTCATCAGCTTGCGGAACAGCACGGCGCCTGCGGTGCCCGAGGATTTGAGCGCGCGCTCGCAATCGAGCAGCCGCGTCATCAGCCGCGCGACGCGAACCGAATCCCAGATATGGAGCTGTGCGGTGACCGCGTCGCGTTCCTTCCAGAAAATGCCGCTGCTCTTCGCCGCGACGACGGTCGCGGGATGCGCGCCCGCGTCGACCTCCGCGCGGAGGCGTGCGAGCGCCATCGCGCGGATCGCGAGGGCGCGGATGATGCGGATTTCGGCGACGCCGACCGCGGCGGCGGTGCTCAATATCTCGGGCAGCTCGCGCACCTTGCCGCCGAGCGCGACATTGATGCACTCGCTGACATCCTCCTCGTGCGTCGCGGCGCCGAGCGCGGCGATGTCGGCGGCGGTGACCTGCCGCTGGCGATCCGCGGCGGCGTCGAGATAGAGTGCGATCTTCTCGATCTCGCGGCGCATCAGCGCCTGGTCGCCCGAGACGAGGTCGACGAGCAGCTGGGCCTCGGCATTGCCGAGCCGCAGCCCCTGGTCCTGCGCCGCGTTCATCGCGATGCCGACGAGCGCGCGGCGGTCGGGCTGGTAGCAGATCGCGGCGACCGCGTTGCCGGCGCCCTCGACCAGCTTGACGAGCTTCGACTTGGCGGTGACGGATGCCCCCGTCGCGACCACCGGGTTGATCGCGGTGTCGGCGGCGAGCAGCGCTTCGACCGCGGCGAGGCTGTCATCACCACTGCCCGAAAGTTCGAGGCGGATGACACGCGCAGGCGAAAAGAGCGACATCGATGCAGCCTCTGCGGCGAGCAGCGAGGGGTCTTGCGACAGCTGTCCGCCCGTCAGGTCGAGTCGTTCGGCATCCTTTCCCGCGAGACCGATCAGATGGCCGGCGACCGCGGCCATCGTCGCTTCGTCGGGGCCGGTGAGGAGGGTGAAACGAACCGCCGGATCAAGGCGCGTCAGGCGTTCGAGCTCGTTCGGCTTGACCGTCTTCATTGCCCTGAGGGTGTCGGGGCGGGCGTGGCAGCCGGTTGCCCGCCGCCGCGGTTCGCGAAGACCGCGAGGCGCGCGACGATCTGGTCGGCGACTGCCGAGGACAGGCGTTCGAGCGCCGAGGATTCGGCGGCGATCGTCGCATATTCGCTGCCGACCACGTCGATTCCGGCGTCGGAGAAGGCGGTCGCATCGACGAGCACTTCGCCGCTCGCGGCATCGACGAGCTGGTAGCGCGCGCGCAATGTGCGGCGCTCGCGCGTCACCGCATCGTCGGCGCGGACGCCGAAGCCGGTAATCGAATCCTCGAGCCGGACGTCGAGACGCAGGCGATTGCCGGCGCCCCGACCGCCCTGCGTCGCCCGCAACCGGTCGCGCAGCGCGTTGCGCACGAGCCAGCCCGAATGGCCCTCGATCGGCGCGACATCGACGTCGGCGAGCACCTGCGCCACCGCCCCCTTGCTGCCGTTCGCATAGAGCGGACGCAGGCCGCAGCCGCCGAGCATCAGCGAAGCGGCGACGAGCGATGAAACGAGAAGGCTACGCATCCAAATCACCAATCACCCTTATCCGTTCGTGTCGAGCGAAGTCGAGACACCCCGAAGGCAAGCACGAACGATGGGCATCTCGACTTCGC
>JACDQN010000037.1 GCA_015657575.1 Sphingopyxis sp. | reverse complement strand
CGCTTGCTCCCGACTTCTCGACGACGTGCTCACGCGCGAACAGACGTCGACCGGCGACAACCGCGCCGTCGAATACGACCAATATCCAAGCGAGGTGGTGAGCCAGGTGCTCGTCTATAAATCGCCGATGGCGTCGATCGTCGGGCAGGGGCTGTCGGGTACGGTCGACATGCGCACGATCCGTCCGCTCGATTATGGCAAGCGCGTTATCTCGGTGGGCGGGCGCGGTGTCTGGGCTGACCTCGGCAAGCTCAATGCGGGCTCGAACAAATATGGCTACCGCGTCAACGGCAGCTTCGTCGACCAGTTCGCGAACGACACGCTCGGCATCGCGCTCGCGGCTTCCTATCTCGACGAACCCTATCAGATCCAAGAATTCAACGCCTGGGGCTATGCCGGTAACGGCACCGCCGCGAGCCCAGTGGTGATCGGCGGGTCGAAAAGCTATGCGACCTCGACCCAGCTCAAGCGTCTCGGCCTTCAGGGCACGCTGCAGTGGCAGCCCAGCCCCAATTTCACCTCGACCTTCGACGCCTTCTATTCGGACTTCAAGGACGACCAGATCAAGCGCGGCATCGAACTGCCGCTCGCGTTCGGCGGGGCCGGGGTCAACGTCACCGATATCGACGACAGCGGCGAGTTCGTCTTTGCCGCGCGGGCACCTTCACCAATGTCGAAGGCGTTGTCCGCAACGACGTGTTCGAACGCAAGGCGAAACTTTACAGCTTCGGGTGGAACAATAGCTGGAAGGGCGACGACGGCTGGAACGCCTATGTCGACATCAGCATGTCGAAGACCGACCGCAACGAACTGATCCTCGAAAGCAACGCCGGCACTGGCCGGGGCGGCGGCGTCGGGGCGGTCGACACGATCGGCTTCACCAGCGATCGCAACGGCACCCTGTTTTCGCCGACGCTCAACTATGGCGACTATAATCTGATCCAGCTCACCAGCCCGCTCGGCTGGGGCGGCGACCAGACCGCGGTCGACGGAACGCGCATCCGCGGCGGCCAGGACGGTTATTACAACAACCGCATCATCAAGGACGAGCTCTGGCAGTATCGCGTCGAGGTCGAACGCGAACTCGACGGTTTCCTGCGCTCGGTCCAGTTCGGCGTCAATTACACCGACCGCAAGAAGGGCTTGATTCCCGACGAGGCCTTTGTCGGCCTGGTCGCGAATACCGATGGGCTCACCAGCGTGCCGATCCCCGAACAATATCGCCTCGGGACCACCAACCTGTCCTATCTCGGCCTCGGCCCGGTGGTCAGCTATGACCCGCGCGATCTGCTGGCGGGCGGCGTCTACCAGCTTGTGCCGAACCCCTATGGCGACGTCGTCGTCAAAGCCTATGACGTCTACGAACGGCTGATGACCACCTATCTCCAGGCGAATATCGACCAGGAAATGGGGTCGTCGGTGCTGACCGGGAATGTCGGTGTCCAGGCGATCTTCACCGATCAGAATTCCAATGGCGCGAGTGCCTCGTTCATCGGCACCAATCCCAATGGTTCGCCGAACATCCAGGGCATCCCGCGGCGGGAGAGCACCGATTATGTCGACGTGCTGCCCAGCCTCAACCTGTCACTCCGCACCGCGAGCAATTTCGTCTTCCGCGTCGGCCTCGCGCGCGAGATCATCCGTCCGCGGCTCGACGACATGCGCGCGAGCCTCAGCTACGGCACGACGGTCGGCGATCCGGGCGGCATGGTCTGCCCGACCGGCCGCCAGTGCGCGGTCGTGCGCGGCGATACCGGCAATCCCGAACTTCGCCCGTGGCGCGCCGACGCCGCCGACCTGACGGTGGAGAAATATTTCGGGTCGTCGGGCTATGTCGCGTTGCAGCTCTTCTACAAGGACCTGAAGAGCTATATCTACAATCAGGCGATCCCGTTCGACTTCACCGGCTATCCGATCGCACCCGTCGGCAACGATCCCAACGGCCTGCCGATCATCGTCAACTATATGGGCACCGTGAATGCGCCGATCAACGGCGAAGGCGGGACGATCTACGGCGCCGAATTTGCGGGGACGTTGCCGTTCAGCACCTTCACCGCGGCGCTCGACGGCTTCGGGGTGACGGGCGGCGTTTCCTATACGAAGACAAAGATCGAGCCGACCCCGGGCGCTCCGGCTGAGGACATCCCCGGCTATTCGAAATGGGTCGCCAACGGCACCGCCTATTCGAGAATGGGGCTTCAATGCCCGCGTCAGTGCGCGCTACCGGTCGAGCTTCGTCGGTGAACTGTCGGGCTTCGGCGGCAATCGGGTACGGCGTCGTGCCCGGGCGGAGACGATCGTCGATGCGCAGATTGGTTATGACTTCCAGCCGGGCAGCGCGCTCGAAGGCCTGTCGCTCTTTGTCCAGGGCCAGAACCTGACCGACGAGCCCTTCGTCACCGACGACCCGCGCGACAGCCGTGCCGTCATCGACTATCAGGTCTATGGCCGCCGCTTCCTCGCGGGTGCCTCGTTCAAATTCTGAACCCTCCCTGATGGGGGCGGCAGGGTCGCGCCGCCCCCATCCTCTTGTTGCAAGACACTGCGCAGGCTGTTCAAATGTCCCCCATGCGGTTGATCATTGTCGGTGGCGGTACAGCGGGCTGGATGGCCGCGGCTTGCCTGCGCCACTTTCTGCCCGAAAGCTGGTCGATCCGGCTGATCGAGTCGGAGGATATCGGTACCGTCGGCGTCGGTGAGGCGACGATCCCGCAGATCCGGCTGTTCAACGAGGCGTTGGGGATCGACGAGGATGAATTCCTCACCGCGACGCAGGGCACGATCAAGCTCGGCATCGAATTCAGCGACTGGACGCGTCTCGGCCACCGCTACATGCACGCCTTCGGTGCGATCGGCCGCGGGCTCGGTTTGCTCGACTTCCACCATTATTGGCTTCGCGCCCGCGCAGCCGGCGTGGCGAAGAGCCTCGACCATTATTCGCTGAACGAGCAGGCGGCGTACGCGCGGCGGATGCAGCGCGGGGCACCGCGCACCTCGCCCTATCTGCTCGAAATGCCTTACGCCTATCATTTCGACGCCGCGCTCTATGCCGCTTATCTGCGTCGCCGCGCGGAAGCGGGCGGTGTCGAGCGGGTCGAGGGCAAGGTCACCGACTTTCGGCTCGACGGCGAGAACGGCAATGTCGCCGGCATAACCCTCACCGACGGCCGCGCGATCGATGGCGACTTCTTCATCGATTGCTCTGGGTTCCGCGGCTTGCTGATCGAGGGTGCGCTCGAAACCGGCTATGATGACTGGTCGCGCTGGCTACTCAACAATCGCGCGGTTGCCGTCCCCTGTGCGCATGGCACCACACCGCAGCTTCCCTGGACCGGCGCCACCGCGCGCGAAGCGGGATGGCAATGGCGCATTCCGTTGCAGCATCGGATCGGCAACGGCTACGTCTATTGCTCGGACCATGTCTCCGACGACGAGGCCGAACGGACCCTCCTGGCGAATCTCGACGGAGAAGCGCAGGCCGACCCGAACCGGCTCCGCTTCGTCAGCGGCAAGCGCCGCCGGATGTGGAACCGCAACGTCGTCGCGCTGGGCCTGGCGAGCGGCTTCATGGAACCGCTCGAATCGACCAGCATCCACCTGATCCAGGCAGGAATTTCGCGCCTTTTGAAAATGCTCGCCCGCGGGCGCCGCCGACCCGGCGGTCGCCGCCGAATTCAACCGGCAGAGCGATTTCGAATGGGAACGCATCCGCGATTTCATCATCCTCCATTTCAAGGCGACGACGCGTGACGACACGCAATATTGGCGCGACCGCGCGGCGGTCGAGGTTCCCGATACGCTCGCGGCGAAGATCGACCTGTTTCGCGCGCAGGGCCTGATCTTTCGCGAACATGAAGAACTTTTCACCGAATCGGGCTGGCTTCAGGTGCTGGTGGGGCAGGGGGTCGAACCGCGCCGCTGGCATCCGCTCGCCGACGGCATCGGCCAGGATGCGCTCGCGCAATATCTTGCCGGAATTTCGCTGATGATCGACCGCGAGGTGGCGCAGATGGAAAGCTACGATCGCTTCCTCGCCGCGACCCGTCCTGCCGGAGCTGCCGCATGATCCGCGCGCTGGCCCCGCTCGCGCTACTGCTGGCGCCGCTTCCCGCCGTGGCAGAGGTCGCGGAGGTCCGCGCGCGCCCGGCGACCGACGAAGTCATCTATTTCGTCCTTCCCGACCGGTTCGAGAATGGCGACGCCGCGAACGACAAGGGCAGGCTGACGGGCGACCGGCTCAAGACGGGTTACGATCCCGCCGCCAAGGGTTTCTATCACGGCGGCGACCTTGCGGGACTGACCAGGCGGCTCGATTATATCCAGGGCCTCGGCGCCACCGCGGTCTGGTTCGCGCCGATTTTCAAGAACAAGCCGGTGCAAGGCCCGAAGGGCGACGAGAGCGCAGGCTATCACGGCTATTGGGTGACCGACTTCACCCAGGTCGATCCGCATTTCGGATCGAACGCGGAGTTCAAGGCCTTCGTCGACGCCGCCCATGCGCGCGGGATGAAGGTCTATATGGACATCATCACCAATCATACGGCCGACGTCATCCGTTACAAGGAAGGCGAGGCGGAGGGCTTTCGCTATCGCAGTCTCGCCGACTATCCCTATTCGCGGCGCGGCGGCGTCGAAGGGACGCCGATCAACCCCGGCTTTGCAGGCGACCATCATCCTGGCGCGACGAATTGGGCGCGGCTCACCGATCCATCCTTCGCATACACCCCCGTGGTGCCGAAGGGTGAAGAGCGGGTGAAGGTGCCCGCCTGGCTCAACGACCCCATCCATTATCATAATCGCGGCAACAGCGACTGGGTCGGCGAGTCCGCGCTCTATGGCGATTTTGCCGGGCTCGACGATCTCGCGACCGAGAATCCGAAAGTCGTTCAGGGTTTCATCGACATCTATGGGAGCTGGATCGACGAGTTCGGGATCGACGGCTTCCGCATCGATACCGCGAAACATGTGAACCCCGAATTCTGGCAAGCCTTTGTTCCTGCGATGCAGGCGCGCGCCAGGGCGCGGGGCATTCCGAATTTCCATATCTTCGGTGAAGTCTATATCGACGCGGTCGATCCGGGCGCGCTCGCGTGGCATACGCGCGCGGCGGGATTGCCGTCGGTGCTCGACTTCGGCTTCGCGCGCGCCGCGATCGACGCGGTCAGCGGCACCAAGGGCACCGACCAGTTTGCGCGCCTGTTCGACGGCGATTTGCTCTACAAGGGCGGCGCAAAGGCGGCGCTCGAATTGCCGACCTTCCTGGGCAATCACGACATGGGCCGCTTTGCGATGTTCGTGAAACAGGCGAATCCGGGCGCAAGCGAAGCGGAACTGTTGCAGCGCGTGATGCTGGGACACAGCCTGATGCTGACGCTGCGCGGCGTGCCGACGATCTATTACGGCGATGAACAGGGGTTCGTGTCGGACGGCAACGACCAGCTCGCGCGCGAGGACATGTTTGCCTCGCGCGTCGCGGTCTATAACGACAACGAGCTGATCGGCACCGATGCGACGACGGCGACAGCCAATTTCGACGCGGCGCATCCGCTCTACCGCCATATCGCCGCCTTGTCGGAGATCCGCCGAAAGACGCCGGCGTTGATGCGCGGTGCAACCAAGGTTCGCGCCTTCTCCGACAAGCCGGGGCTGCTCGCGGTCTCGCGGTTCGATCCCGACACGGGCCGCGAGGTCGTGCTTGCCTATAACAGCTCTGCAGCGCCTTTGTCGGCCCAGATCGCCATCGATATGAAAAGCACGGGCTTTACCGCTCTCCTCGGGAACTGCCCCGCGGCTCCCGCCGCACCCGGCAGCCTCCGCCTCAACCTCCCCGCCTTCGGCACCGTCATCTGCCAGGCCAGCGAATAAGCGAAGAAGCGTGACGACCGACCAGCCCCTCATTCAGGATCCGACCTTGCCCGCCGCCGCCGAGACGCCTTGGTGGAAGGGCGCTGCGATCTATCAGGTCTATCCGCGCAGCTTCGCCGATTCGAATGGGGACGGCGTCGGCGACCTGGCCGGCATCACCGCCCGGCTCGACTATATCGCGTCGCTGGGGGTGGATGCGATCTGGCTGTCGCCTTTCTATCCGTCGCCGATGGATGATTTCGGTTATGACATCTCCGACTATTGCGGCGTCGACCCGATCTTCGGATCGCTTGCCGATTTCGACGCCCTGATTGCGCGCGCGCATGGGCTGGGGCTCAAGGTGACGACCGACCTGGTTTTCGCGCACACCTCCGACCGGCACGCCTGGTTCGCTGAGAGCCGCGCAAGCAAGACCGGTGCGAAGGCCGACTGGTATGTCTGGGCCGATGCCAAGCCCGACGGGACGCCGCCGACCAATTGGCAGTCGGTGTTCGGGGGACCGGCATGGACATGGGACGCGCGGCGGCGCCAATATTATATGCACAATTTTCTGGGGTCGCAGCCGCAACTCAACGTCCATAATCGCGCGGTGCAGGATGCGCTGCTCGATGTCGTGCGCTTCTGGCTCGACCGCGGGGTCGATGGTTTCCGTATCGATGCGATCAATTTCTCGATGCACGATCCGGAACTGCGCGACAATCCTCCCGCTCCGCCGTCGAACAAGGTCCGCACCCGGCCGTTCGACTTTCAACAGAAAATCTACAACCAGTCGCATCCCGATATCCCGCTGTTCCTCGAACGCATCCGCGCGTTGACCGATCAATATCAGGGCAGTTTCACCCTGGCCGAGGTCGGCGGCGACGATGCGGTGCGCGAGATGAAGCTGTTCACGGCGGGCAACCGCCGCCTCGACAGCGCCTATGGCTTCGACTTCCTCTATGCCGAAAAGCTGACCCCGCAACTCGTTCGCGAGGCGGCAGAGCAATGGCCCGACGCACCGGGTGTCGGTTGGCCCAGCTGGCGTTCGAAAATCATGATGCGCCGCGCGCCGTCTCGCGCTGGGCGCCGCGGGCGTCGATGCGG
>JACDQN010000339.1 GCA_015657575.1 Sphingopyxis sp. | reverse complement strand
TCGATATAGACGATGCCGCGCTGCGCCTTTTCGACATTATAGTCGGACGATTGGAGCAGCTTGAGGATGATATTCTCGACATCCTCGCCGACATAGCCGGCCTCGGTCAGCGTCGTCGCATCGGCCATGGTGAAGGGCACGTCGAGGAAGCGCGCGAGCGTCTGCGCGAGCAAAGTCTTGCCGCTGCCGGTCGGGCCGACGAGCAGGATGTTCGACTTCGCCAGTTCGACGTCGTCGCCGCGGCCCGAGTTGGCGAGGCGCTTGTAGTGGTTGTGCACCGCGACCGACAGCACGCGCTTGGCGGTGTTCTGGCCGATGACATAATTGTCGAGGTGCTGGCAGATTTCGAGCGGCGTCGGCACCGCGCCGTCCTTGCGCGCGGCGACCCCGCCCTTGATCTCTTCGCGGATGATGTCGTTGCAAAGCTCGACGCACTCGTCGCAGATGAAGACGGTCGGCCCGGCAATCAGCTTGCGGACTTCGTGCTGCGACTTGCCGCAGAAGGAGCAATACAGGGTGCTCTTACTGTCCGAGCCGCTCAATTTCGTCATAAATATTCCTCTGGCGGGCCCAAAAGGGGCATCGCCGTCCTTATCCTAGCCCCCGGTCACCCAATTACAATATGGCAATTGGGTGACACGGCTTCAATGTCCGCTTAGCGCCATCGGCCCAAGCGAGCGTCAAGAAACGCGGTTACCGGGATGTTGCCCGGTCCGCGATCAGGGCGTCGGGCCTTCGCTTACATCCTTCGCCGCGTCGTCGCCGGGCAGGCCCGGGCGGCGGTCGTAGACATGGTCGACCAGGCCGAATTCCTTGGCCTCATCGGCTTCGAGGAAGGTGTCGCGGTCCATCGCCTTTTCGATCTCTTTCAGCGGCTTGCCCGTATATTTGACGTACAGGTCGTTCATCCGCTTCTTGATCCGCAGGATTTCCTTGGCCTGGATTTCGATGTCCGACGCCATGCCGCGCGCGCCGCCCGATGGCTGGTGGATCATCACGCGCGCATTGGTCAGCGCGACGCGCATCCCGGGTTCGCCCGCGGCGAGCAGGAAGCTGCCCATCGACGCGGCCTGGCCGATGCAGACGGTGCCGACGCGCGGCCGGATATATTGCATCGTATCGTGGATCGCCATGCCCGCCGTGACGACGCCGCCCGGCGAGTTGATGTACATATAGATGTCCTTCTTCGGATTTTCCGGATTCGAGGAACAGCAGCTGGGCGACGATCAGCGACGCCATATTGTCTTCGACCTCGCCGGTGACGAAGACGATCCGTTCGCGCAGCAGGCGGGAGAAGATGTCGAAGCTGCGTTCGCCGCGGCTCGTCTGTTCGACGACGACGGGAACAAGAGCGGCGAGCGGGTCGATCATTGGGAATTCGTCCTTCATTATCCGGGTTGCCGCGCCGAGAACCGACGGGCTGCCCCTCCGCCGCTCTACATCGTCGCCAAGCGAAGGTCTTTCAAGGGGCAAATCGGGCTGACCGGTTCGGCGAGCGGATCGTCGATGCCGGTCTCGGAGTCGGGGCTGGCGAGGCCGACCGTCCGCGACATTTTATGTCAAAGGTCACAAAGGTCACGGTACACCCCCTTCTATTTCGTCCCCGGCCGGCGGCGGGAGCGTCGCGGAAGGGTGGCGGGAGAGCGATCGGTACAGGGCATCGCCGAGGGGCTATCACGGGCGGATATTGTAGGAAAGGGTGGGCGAAGCCTTGCGCCAGGCCGATGGCCCACGCCCCACTACGACCAGGCAGCAAGCTGCCAAGTCTTCGTTGCCCCTCCCCTGAAGGGGAGGGGCCAATTGACTGCAAGCGGTCGATTCTGCCATCTCATCCAGATCGGCGATCGACCGAAATGGGGTAGGGAGCGGCCGTTTCCCTGTTCCAAAGTTCAGGAAAGTTCAGCCTTG
>JACDQN010000338.1 GCA_015657575.1 Sphingopyxis sp. | reverse complement strand
TCCTTCGACAAGCTCAGGACAAACGGCAGTGGGCTTGGGTTGCTGAGTAGCAACGCGATGCCCTCCCCCGAACATATCCTGCGCGTCGATCCCGTTGGCGCACCGCGCGCCACCATCATCATCGTCCCGCCGCTGTTCGAAGAAGCGAACCGCATGCGCCGCACACTCGTGCTCGCGATGCGCGCGCTCGCGGCGAACGGCTTTGCGGCGCTGCTGCCCGATCTTCCAGGACAGAATGAAAGCCTCGTGCCGCTCGCCGACGTCGATCTGGAATGCTGGCAGGATGCGCTGGCCGAAGCTGTCGCGGACATCGAAGGGCCGGTAATCGTCGCGTCGGCCCGCGGCGGTACGTTGATCGATCACCGCGTCAAGGCCGCGGCATGGTGGCGGCTTGCACCTGTCGGCGGCGTGTCGCTCCTTCGCACGCTTCTGCGCGCACGCGTCGCGGCGGACCGCGAGGCCGGCGTGATCTCGTCGCTCGAAAGCCTGCAGGCGGCGGCGCAGTCACAGGCCCTGCTGCTCGCGGGCAATGCGCTGTCGCCCGCGATGGTCGCCGGACTGGCGGCGGCCGAAGCGCAACCGGTCGAACCGCTGCGCAGCGTCGGGCTTGACGCCGACGGCATCGCGGGCAGCCCGCTGTGGCTACGCGCCGAACCGGGCGAGGATGCCGCGATGGCGGATGCGATCGCCGCCGACATCGCGGCGTGGAGCAAGACATGCGGCATCAGCTGAGCTTTGCCTGCGACGGCGCGGCGCTCGCCGCGACGCTCGACGCTGCGCCGGGCAGTATGGGATTGCTGATCGTGTCGGGCGGGAACGAGATCCGCAGCGGCGCGCATCGCGGCATGGCGGCGCTGGCGCAGCGCATCGCTTCGGCTGGCTATCCCGTGTTTCGCTTCGACCGGCGCGGGATCGGCGACAGCGAAGGCACGAACGGCGGTTTTGAAAGCAGCGGGCTCGACATCGCGGCGGCCATCGCCGCCTTCCGGCAAGCAGCGCCGCAGGTGACGCGTATCACCGCATTCGGCAATTGCGACGCGGCGAGCGCGTTGTTGCTGCACCGGCCGCTCGCGATCGATGCGATGATCCTTGCAAACCCTTGGACCTATGAGGGTGTGGAAGAGGGCGACGAAGGACCCGCTCTCCCCCCGGCTTCGGCCATTCGTGCGCGCTACATGTCGCGACTCAAGGACCCGAAGAACCTGCTTCGGCTGCTCAAAGGCGAAGTGGATTTCCGCAAACTGTTCCGCGGCCTCTCCGCGCTCAAGACGCCCGCGCCGCCCGTGGCGCAGGGCAGCCTCGCGGCGCGGATCGACGCCGCGCTAAGTGCATCCGCCGTGCCCACCACCATCCTCCTCGCGACCGACGACCGGACGGCGCAGGCTTTCATCGAAAGATGCCCTGCCGCTCTGGCAGCCGTGCCCGTCGAGCGTCTCGCCAGCGCGTCGCACAGCTTTGCGGGCGACGACGGCGAGTGGCTGGCCGAGCGGATATTGGCTATATTGGGGCGATAACGACGCCCAAAGACGCGAATGCCGGTTTCGGAGGATGAGGAGCGGCTGCTCGTCAACCTTTACCACCCCCTCGAAAGCGGGGATGGGAAAAAAGAAGGCGCGGCAGCTTCCGGGTCGAAAGCTGTCGACGCGCCGCTCAGGCCGTCGCCATCGCGTGATATTCGGCCTCGGCCAAAAAACGTTCGGCGTCGAGCGCGGCCATGCAGCCCATGCCCGCGGCGGTCACCGCCTGACGATACACCTTGTCGGTGACGTCGCCCGCCGCGAAGACGCCGGGGATCGAAGTTAACGAAGTGCCAGGCGTGACCTGCAGATAGCCGTCATCGTCGAGCGGCAGCTTGCCCTTGAACAATTCGGTCGATGGGCTGTGACCGATCGCGACGAAGCCGCCGTCGGTCGGCTCGTGGCTCGCCTCGCCGGTGACTGTGTCGATCAGGTCGACGCCGACCAGACCGGTCAGCCCCTCGCCCGCAACGAAGCGCTCGACGCGCTTGTTCCACAGCGTGCGAATTTTCGGATTGATGAGCAGACGGTCCTGCAGGATCTTTTCCGCGCGCAGATGATCGCGGCGGTGGATCAGCGTGACGTCGTCACTATGGTTCGTGAGGTACAGTGCTTCCTCGACCGCAGTGTTGCCACCGCCGATCACGACGACCTTCTTGCCGCGATAGAAAAAGCCGTCGCATGTGGCGCAGGCCGAAACGCCCTTGCCGCCCAGTTCCTGCTCGCCCGGAACGCCCAGCCATTTCGCCTGCGCGCCGGTCGCGATCACCAGCGTGTCGGCCATATAGACGTCGCCGCCGTCGCCGGTCAGCTTGAACGGACGGCGCGACAGATCGACGTCGACGATCGTGTCCCAGATCATGCTGGTGCCGACGTGCATCGCCTGCGCGGTCATTTGTTCCATCAGCCATGGGCCCTGCACCACCTCGGCAAAGCCCGGGTAATTTTCGACGTCGGTGGTGATCGTCAACTGTCCGCCAGGTTGCAGCCCCTGCACCACGATCGGCATCATCCCTGCGCGCGCGGCATAGATGGCGGCCGACAGGCCGGCGGGGCCAGAGCCGAGGATGAGCATCTTGGTGTGGTGAACGCTGGGCATGATGGTCTTTCAAAGGCTGTGCGGACACGCACAGATGGGTGTTGCCAACTGCGCTAGCAAGGCTCAACTTCCGCGCCAAGGGGAGACTGGCGAATGGCAAGCTGGTGGGAACGTCATGGGGTGCCGCGGCTGATCAAATGCGCCTGTTCGCAGGGGCACATTATGAAAGCGCGCAGCAAGGTCGTGCCGGGGGCTGCTGGCGACGTGCTCGAGCTTGGATGCGGGGGCGGCATCAACATGGAATTCTACGTGTCCGAGCGGATCGCGAGCTTTACCGGGCTCGACCCCTCGCCCGAACTGCTGGCGATGAGCCGCGCTGCCGCTGCGGCGCACGGGATGGACGCCGATATCCAGGCCGGCGTCGGCGAGGCGATGCCGTTCGAGAGCGCGCGCTTCGATACGGTGGTGACCACCTTCACGCTCTGCTCGGTGACCGAACCGGACGCGGTGCTCGGCGAAATCCGCCGGGTGCTGAAACCCGGCGGCACCGCGCTGTTTCTCGAACATGGCCGCGCGCCCGATGCCGGCGTGGCGAAATGGCAGCGACGGATCGAGCCGCTGTGGAAGCGCATCGGCGGCAATTGCCACCTGACGCGCCCGATCGGCGAGGCTTATGAAAAGGCCGGCTTTTCGGTCGACCGCCAAGGTGCCGCCTATATGCCCAAGACGCCGCGGCCGTTCGGATGGGTCGAATATGGCGCGGCGCGGCCGCTCGCCTGACGGGAGGATATCGAGATGATGCGACTCTGGCTTATCGCGCTCACCGCTCTCTTCCTGATCTCGCCGACGCAGGCCGAGGCGCGCAAGGTTGCGCTGGTGATCGGCAATGGCGACTATGCGAACACCAGCCGGCTGGTGAACCCGGCGAACGATATCAAGATCATCGCGGCGTCGGCCCGGGCGGCGGGTTTCGACGATGTGACGATCGCGTCCGACCTCGCGGTCAATGATTTCCAGAAAGCGATGCGCGATTTCCGCGCCAAGGCGGACGGCGCCGAGGTCGCGATGGTCTATTATGCCGGGCACGGGATCGAGGCGCAGGGCAAGAACTGGCTAATCCCGACCGACGCGCAGCTGAAATCCGACCTCGACCTGCCCTATGAGGCGATCAACCTCGACCGGATGATGGAAGCCGTCTCGGGCGCGCAGATTCGCATGGTGGTGCTCGATTCGTGCCGCAACAATCCCTTCGGCCGCTCGTGGCGGTCGGGGACGCGCGCGGTGGTGAACGGGCTGGCGGGGGTCGAGGCCGACGACGTGCTCGTCATCTTCGCCGCCGCGCCGGGGCAGACTGCCGCTGACGGGACGAGCGGCAATTCGCCCTTCGCGGCCTCGCTGGCGAAGCGCCTGCCGCAGCCCGACGTGCCGGTGCAATTGCTCGGCGGGCTGGTTCGCGACGATGTCCTCGCGGCGACCGGCGGCAGCCAGCGGCCCTTCGTGAGCGCCAGCATCACCGGCACGCCCGTCTATCTGGTGCCGCGCGCCGGCCAGCCACCGGCCGGCAATCGCGGAGCTCTCGAAGATCTGATGTGGAAGGGCGCAGTGGCCGAAGATAACGAGAGCGCGTTCAAGGCCTATCTCGCCGAATTTCCGTCGGGCAAATATGCGGCGGAAGCGAGCACGAGCGTCGCGCGGCTCGCCAAGGACCCGAAAGCGCCGCCGCCCGCCCCGGCCGCGGTGACCGCCAGCGCGCCGGCAGCGAAGAAATATATGCTGTCGAACGTCCGCGTCGAGGCGGTGAAGCTGACCGGCCGACTGGGGCTTGGCCTCCCCGACCAGCTGTTCCTGCGCTTTAACACCGGCGAACGCTTTCCCGAGGGAGCACGCGAAATCTTTTCGATCAAGCGCGGCGAAAGCTGGGTGGTCGACCGCAATTTCGCCTTCGAGCAGCCGGTGAGCTTCCAGCTGCGCGAGTTCGACGACATCGGCGGCAGCGACAATATCGGGACCGTGGATATCGGCGATGTTCCGGGGACGTTCACCAAGACGCTGAACGGCGATGCCAGCGATTACCGGGTGACCTATACGCTGACGGTTGGGTAGTAGGCGGAAGGTGCTCCAAAGATCCTCCCCAATCGCGAAGCGTTGGGG
>JACDQN010000337.1 GCA_015657575.1 Sphingopyxis sp. | reverse complement strand
CGCGGCTATGGATCCCGGATCAAGTCCGGGATGACGATGAAACTAAGGTCGACTTCCGGCCGATACCCGCCGTCTCTACGCCGCTTTCTTCATCCGGCGATATCGGTGGAGCAGCGGCTCGGTATAGCCCGACGGCTGCGTCACGCCCTCGAAGATCAACGCCCGCGCCGCGCGATAGGCGACCCCGTCCGGTGTCAGCTTTTCGTACAGCGGGTCGCCGGCATTCTGGGCATCCACCTTTGCGGCCATCCGGGT
This sequence comes from Sphingopyxis sp., assembly GCA_015657575.1. Classification (GTDB taxonomy): domain Bacteria; phylum Pseudomonadota; class Alphaproteobacteria; order Sphingomonadales; family Sphingomonadaceae; genus Sphingopyxis. The sequence goes on along the minus strand of JACDQN010000337.1, from coordinate 5,170 downwards.
CAGCGCGGCGTCGATCTGCGCCTCCGAACAGACGCCGTGGAGCAGCCAATTGGCGAGCGCCTGGCTGGCGATGCGCAGCGTCGCGCGATCCTCCATCAACCCGATATCGTCGATGTCGGGTACCTTCGAACAGCCGACGCCCTGATCGATCCAGCGCACGACATAGCCGAGGATACCCTGGCAATTATTGTCGAGTTCGCGCGACACCTCGGCCTCGCTCCAGTTGCGTCCCGTGGCGACCGGAATGTTCAGCAGGCGACCCAGCGACGGCACCGCCTCGCCCGCGATTTCCTTCTGCCGCGCGAAGACGTCGACCGCATGATAATGCAGCGCGTGGAGCGTCGCGGCGGTCGGCGACGGCACCCATGCGGTGTTCGCGCCCGACTTCGGATGGCCGATCTTCGCCTCGAGCATGCCGCGCATCAGGTCGGGCATCGCCCACATGCCCTTGCCGATCTGCGCCTTGCCCGAAAGCCCGCAGGCCAGCCCGATGCGGACATTGCGGTCTTCGTATGCGGCGATCCAGTCGCTCGCCTTCATCTCGCCCTTCGGGATCATCGGCCCGGCGCGCATCGAGCTGTGGATCTCGTCGCCGGTGCGATCGAGAAAGCCGGTGTTGATGAAGACGATCCGGTCGCGCACCGCTTCGATGCACGCGGCCAGGTTGGCGCTCGTCCGGCGTTCTTCATCCATGACGCCGACCTTGATCGTATGACGCGCAAGGTCGAGCATATCCTCGACCGCGTTGAACAACCGGTCGGTGAAACCGCATTCCTCGGGGCCGTGCTGCTTGGGCTTCACGATATAGACGCTGCCCGCGCGGCTGTTCTTGAGGGCACCGAGGCTCTGGAGATCGTGGAGCGCGCAGAGGCTGGTGATGACGGCATCGCACAGCCCCTCGGGCGCTTCGGCGCCGCCGGGCAGCTTGATCATCGGCGTCGTCATCAGATGCCCCACATTGCGCACGAACATCACGCTGCGGCCGGGCAAGGTGAAGGCGGTCCCGTCCGGGGCGGTCCAGCTGCGGTCGGGCTCCATCGCGCGCGTCACGGTCGCGCCGCCCTTCGCGAAACTCTCGACGAGGTCGCCCCGCATCAGGCCGAGCCAGTTGCTGTAACCCAGCACCTTGTCCTCGCCGTCGACCGCGGCCACGCTGTCTTCCAGATCGATGATCGTCGTCAGCGCGGCTTCCAGCAGGACGTCGGCGATGCCAGCGGGGTCGGTCCGGCCGATCGGACTGCCCGCATCGATCACCAGCTCGATATGCAGGCCGTTGTGCGTCAGCAAAATGCCGCCCGGCTTGCTGCCCGCCCATTGCGACGGATCGGCGAGCGTCAGCTGCCCCCCCTGCCAGTCGGCCCAGCTTCCCGACGCCAGCGGCACCGCTTCGTCGAGGAACGCCTTGGCGCGCGCGATCACCGCGGCGCCGCGATCCGCGTCATAACCGCCGGGCTTCGCCGGCGGCGCGTCGAGCGCGTCCGTACCATAGAATGCGTCATACAGGCTGCCCCAGCGCGCGTTGGCGGCGTTGAGCGCAAAGCGCGCATTGAGTGCAGGAACGACGAGTTGCGGCCCCGCCATCGTCGCAATCTCGGGATCGACGTCGGCGGTGCCGACCCTGAACGGCGCGGGTTCGGGCACGAGATAGCCGATCTCGCGCAGGAAATCCTGATAGGCGGCGGCATCATGCACCTGCCCTGCCCGCGCCTGGTGCCACGCGTCGATCTGGGCCTGCAAATCTTCGCGCTTGGCGAGCAGCGCCGCATTTTCGGGTGCGAACTTCGCCAACAAGTCCGCGAAATCGCTCCAGAATCGATCCGCATCGAGCCCGGTTCCGGGCAGCGCCTTGTCTTCGATGAAGGAAATCAGTCGCGAATCGACGGACAGGCCGTGGCGATCATGAAAATCAGTCATTCTGCACCCTTTGGTCAGCGCGGTGGCGCGATGGAACCCGGGGAGGAAAGGGCCGCCGCCCTATGGCGCGAATGACGGGGGTTGGCAATGGGGACATGGCGGCGCGACGCTTCGCACCGGCGCGATTTAGTGGCACAATGTGGCAGGTCGCGCTTGTCCGGGAGGGGTCGTGCCATGACCGATATTGTGCATCCGCCGCATCATCACGCGCCGTCGATATTCGCGCGGCAACCGGTGCTGACCGGTATCGCCGTCGGGATCGTCTCGCTCGCCCCGCACCTGTTTCTGACCCCGCAGGCATCGCTGGCGTTCGCCGCGATCCTGATCGGGCTGATCGCGGGCGTCTATTTCGGCTTCGCCGTGGTGAACGGGTCCCCGCGCGAGCAGATGATCGAATTCAACGTCACCGGCCTCTTCGCGGTCGCGGGGCTGCTCGGCCTGCTGCTGTGGCCGATCCTGCTGCCGCTCGCCTATTTCGGCCATGCGGGGTGGGATTTCGCGCACCACAACAAATCGCGGCTGCGCCTCGTCGCCATCCCGCAATGGTATGTGCCCTGGTGCGTCGTGATCGACGTCATCGTCGGCGCGGGGCTGCTTGCCATCTGGTATCGCCACGGCCTGATCTGACGGGGTGCCAAGCGCGCCGCCGATCGCTATAGGCGCGGCATGACTCCTCGCGAACTTCTCGGCACGGCCGCCGTCCCCGGCGGCGAGGAACTGCGCCTGTTCCGGCGCGGCGGCGATTTCACCATCGCGCTCGGCGGCAATGAATTGATGAACAGCCGGATGAGCGGGTCCGAAGAGGCGCTCGCCGAAATGAGCTGCGACCGGCTGCGCGGACGCGCGGCGCCGCGCCTGTTGATCGGTGGTTATGGCATGGGCTTCACGCTGCGCGCCGCGCTGGCGCGGCTCGGCCCCGACGCCCATGTCACCGTCGCCGAACTGGTGCCGGAAATCATCGACTGGGCGCGCGGACCGATGGCGGTGCTGACCGTAGGCGGCCTGGACGATCCACGCGTCGAGCTGCGCATCACCGACGTGTCGGGCGTGATCGGCGGCGCGGCGCAGGAATATGACGCGATTCTGCTCGACGTCGACAACGGCCCCGACGGCCTCACGCGCGAAGGCAACGACCGCATCTATTCGATGCCCGGCCTCGACCGCGCGCGCCGCGCGCTGCGCCCCGGCGGGATATTGGCGGTCTGGTCGGCGCATCCCGACGTGCGTTTCAGCCGGCGCCTGAAAGAGGCCGGTTTTGCGGTCGAGGAAGCTCCGGTGCGCGCGCGCAGCAACGGCAAGGGTGCGCATCATCTGATCTGGTTCGCCCGCGCCCCGTGATCGCCACGACAGGCTCGCAAAGCCCGGCGCGGCTGGTTATGAATTGATCTGTCCTCATTTTCGCACGGTACCGAAATCCATGTCGCGATCGATATTTGCCCTCGCCGCGCTGCTGCTCGCTGCCGTCTTCCCGCCTCATGCCCTTGCCGAAAAAACGAAGACGCGCGTTACTATTCTCGGCGTCGACCACACGGCGCAACTCGTCGCCGAAAAGGATCAGCCGGGGATGCTCGCAGCCTGGCTCGATCTCGCGAAACCCGCCGCCCTGTGCATCGAGCGTCCGCCCGAACAGGCATCACGGCAGGACTTCTATGAATTCACCTACGAGATTCAGGGGATCATCCTGCCCTGGGCGACGAAGAACGCGACCGAGCTATGCCCGATCGACTGGATGCCGTCGCTGGACGACCAGCTGCTCGGCTTCGGGCTCGATCTCGATACGCCGCTCGAAATCCGCAAGGCGCAGGGCTTCCAAGGCTTCCTGACCTTTCCCGACCGCAAGATCCTCGACTGGGACTTCTTCTCCGCCGACGATCCCGCGACGCTCGCACCGCTCCGGAAATGGGCGAACGAGCCCGCGCCGCGCGCCGACCGCGACCTGCCGCGCCGCCTCTATCTCTATCGCACCTATATGCAGGCGCAGCGCATCCGCGCCGTCGCACACAAGCGAACGGGTGAAACGGTCGTCGTCGTGGTCGGCTATTTCCACAAGCCCGACATCGAGGCGATCCTGAAACAGGATCCGGCGATCGAGCTTGTTCCCGCGGCCAGCCTCGGCAGGCCTGGCGAGGCCGCGGTGCGCGCCGCGACCACGTCGGAGCACCGCGCAGCGATCCTTTCGTTCAACCTGCTCGGGATGCAGGCCGCGACCGGGGTGGTGAACTGGGGCTGGGTCGACCGCGTGCTCGCCGACTTCGGTACATCGCCCGAAGCCGATCTGTTCCGGACGCGCTACGCCATAGTGACCGGAAAGATATCGCTCGCCGAGGCCGCGCGGCGCTATGACGCGATCGCGAAGAATCCGGCGAGCGCCCGCCCCTTCACCTGGACGGGCGTCAAGGACCTTGCGCGGGTCGACTCCTTCTTCGATCCCTTCGGCAACCTCGACGTGCGCCAGCGTGCAGAGGTCGAGCTGGCGCGGACCCTCTTTGCGCAGGGCAAGAGGGCGCATGCCGAACAGCGTCTCGATGCACTCGCCGCCGGGCTGACGCCGCGCAAGGCGCTGCAACTTCGGGGCTATGCGCCGCTGCTGAAACCTGCCGTTGCCGCAGCGAAGGCGCCCTAGCATCGTCGGGGGTGGCAAAAGGGCCGCGCGCGCGTCTATAGCCGACGCATGACATCGCTCACCACCGCCGACGCCCCCGTCCTCGAACGTGCCGCCGACGCGCCGATGCTGCGCCAAGTCGAACAATGGGCTGCGGTGAACAGCGGCACGGGCAATCTGGCGGGACTCAAGACGGTTGCGGGCCAGCTCGCCGATGCCTTCGCGGCACTTCCCGGCGCGGTCAGGCTGGTAACACCCGATCCGGTCGAGAGCGTCGATGCCGCCGGCAACATCCGAACCACCCAGCGCGGCGACCATCTGCACCTTCGGGTCCGTCCCGACGCTCCGGTGCAGTTGCTGCTCACCGGCCATATGGACACGGTGTTCGCCGCCGATCATCCTTTCCAGACCTTGCAGTGGCTGGAGGACGGCGTCCTCAACGGCCCCGGCACCGCCGACATGAAGGCCGGGATTTCGGTGATCCTCGCCGCGCTGCAGGCGCTCGAAACCTCGCCGCTTGCATCGCGTGTCGGCTATGATGTGATGATCAACAGCGACGAGGAAACCGGCAGCCACGCCTCGGCGGCGCTCATCGCGGACCTGGCGAAGGGCAAGACCGCGGCGCTGACCTACGGAACCCGCGCTGCCCGACGG
>JACDQN010000336.1 GCA_015657575.1 Sphingopyxis sp. | reverse complement strand
TGCTCGTCGTGATCACGACGGTGTCGGCGCTCGTCCACCTCTATAGCTGGAGCTATATGGAGGAGGATCCGGACCAGCCGCGTTTCTTCGCTTACCTGTCGCTCTTCACCTTCGCGATGCTGATGCTCGTGACCGCGAACAACCTCGTCCAGATGTTCTTCGGCTGGGAAGGCGTCGGTCTCGCATCCTATCTGCTCATCGGTTTCTGGTACAAGAAGCCGAGCGCCAATGCCGCGGCGATCAAGGCGTTCGTCGTCAACCGCGTCGGCGACCTTGGCTTCATGCTCGGCATCTTCGGTACTTTCCTGGTGTTCGGCACCGTCTCGATCCCCGAGATACTCGAAGCCGCACCGGGCATGGCCGGCAGCACCATCAGCTTCATGGGCATGCGCCTCGACACGATGACGATCCTCTGCCTGCTGCTGTTCATCGGCGCGATGGGCAAGTCGGCGCAGCTCGGCCTCCACACCTGGCTTCCCGACGCGATGGAGGGCCCGACCCCGGTGTCGGCGCTGATCCACGCGGCGACGATGGTCACCGCGGGCGTGTTCATGGTGTGCCGCCTGTCGCCGATGTTCGAAACCGCGCCGATCGCGCTCGGCGTCGTCACCTTCGTCGGTGCCGCGACCTGCTTCTTTGCCGCCACCGTCGGCACGACGCAGTGGGACATCAAGCGCGTCATCGCCTATTCGACCTGTTCGCAGCTCGGCTACATGTTCTTCGCCGCGGGCGTCGGCGCCTATGGCGCGGCGTGTTCCACCTGTTCACGCACGCCTTCTTCAAGGCGCTCTTGTTCCTTGGTGCCGGCTCGGTCATCCACTCGATGCACCACGAGCAGGACATGCGCTATTATGGCGGCCTGCGTAAGCACATCCCGATCACCTTTTGGGCGATGATGATGGGCACGCTGGCGATCACCGGCGTCGGTATCGCCGGCGTCGCTGGCTTCGCAGGCTTTCACTCGAAGGACGGCATCCTCGAAGCGGCTTTCGCAGCGGGCGGCGGCGGCACGATCGCTTTCTGGGTCGGCATTTTCGCTGCGCTGCTGACGAGCTTCTATTCGTGGCGCCTCGTCTTCCTGACCTTCTACGGCAAGCCGCGCTGGGAACAGAGCGAGCATATCCAGCACGCTGTCCACGATCATCACCACGACGATCATCCGGCGGACGAGCATGCTGCCGACGAGCATGCGCATCATCACGATACGCATGGCGACGGGACCGCGGGCTATCACCCGCACGAAAGCCCGTGGCCGATGCTGGTGCCGCTGGTCATATTGTCGATCGGCGCTGTGTTCGCGGGCTTCGTCTTCGCGCACCCGTTCATCTATCCCGAGGAAGGTCTCGCCTTCTGGAAGGGTAGCATCGCGTTCGACGAGCATCTGATGCACGCCGCGCACGAGGTGCCGACCTGGGTGAAGTGGACGCCGTTCACGGTGATGGCGATCGGCCTGTTCCTCGCGTGGAACAGCTATATCCGCAACACCACGCTGCCGGCGCGCTTCGTGGCGCAGTTCAAGCTGCTGCACCAGTTCCTGTACAACAAATGGTATTTCGACGAGCTGTACAACATCCTCTTCGTGAAGCCCGCCTTCTGGATCGGCCGCTTCTTCTGGAAGAAGGGTGACGAAGGCACCATCGACCGTTTCGGTCCCGATGGCGCCGCCGCTCTCGTCGCTGGGGGGACCCGTCTCGCGGTCCGGCTGCAATCGGGTTATGTTTATGGATATGCGTTCGTGATGCTGCTCGGGCTTGTCGGCCTCGCCAGCTGGGCCATGGTGAATTTCCTGTGAGCGGCTTTCCGATCCTTTCGCTGATGCTCGCGGTTCCGCTGGTTGGCGCGATTGCCTGCCTGTTCGTCGGCGACAAGATGTCGCGCTTCGTTGCGCTCGGCGCGACGCTCGCGACCTTCGTCCTCGGCTGCATCCTGTGGGCGCAGTTCGACATCGGCGGCGCGCAGTGGCAATTCACCGAACGCGCCGACCTGTTCGGCCGCTTTCAATGGGCGCTCGGCATCGACGGCATGGCGCTGATGCTGATCATGCTCAGCGTCTTCCTGATGCCGCTGTGCATCCTGGCAAGCTGGGAAGCGGTCAAACAGCGCGTGAGCCTGTACATGGCGATGTTCCTGATCATGGAAGTCGTCATGATCGGCGTCTTCATGGCGCAGGATCTGCTGCTCTTTTACATCTTCTTCGAAGCGGGCCTGATCCCGATGTATATCATCATCGGCATCTGGGGCGGCGCGAACCGCAAATATGCGGCGTTCAAATTCTTCCTCTACACGCTGCTCGGCTCGGTGCTGATGCTGCTCGCGATGATCGCGATGATCCAGGAAGCCGGCACGACCGACATTCCGACGCTGCTGAACTATGACTTCCCGGTTCAGATGCAAACCTGGCTGTGGCTCGCCTTCTTCGCCAGCCTTGCCGTCAAGATGCCGATGTGGCCCGTCCACACCTGGCTTCCCGACGCGCATGTGCAGGCACCGACCGCGGGTTCGATGATCCTGGCGGGCGTGCTGCTGAAGCTCGGCGCCTATGGCTTCATCCGTTTCATGATGCCGATGTTCCCCGACGCGTCGGGGCAGCTGATGTGGCTCGTCTTTGTGCTGTCGATGATCGCGGTCGTCTATACCAGCCTCGTCGCGCTCGTGCAGAGCGACATGAAGAAGCTGATCGCCTATTCGTCGGTCGCGCACATGGCGATCGTCACCGCGGGTCTCTTTGCCTTCAACCAGCAGGGGATCGAAGGCGCGCTGATCATCATGCTCAGCCACGGCGTCGTCTCGGCCGCGCTCTTCTTCTGCGTCGGGGTGATCTACGACCGGCTCCACACGCGCGAGATCGACCGCTACGGCGGGCTCGCGGTGAACATGCCGGCCTATGCGATCTTCTTCATGCTGTTCACCATGGCGTCGATCGGCCTGCCGGGCACCAGCGGCTTCGTCGGCGAGTTCCTGAGTCTTGCGGGCATCTATGAAGCGTCGAGCACGGTCGCCTTTGTCTGCACCACCGGCATCATCCTCGGTGCCGCCTATATGCTCTATCTCTACCGCCGCGTCGTGTTCGGCGAACTGACCAAGGACGATGTGAAGGCGATGCCCGATCTCAACCCCCGCGAATGGGCGATCATGGCGCCGCTGGCTGCCGTGGCGCTGTGGATGGGTGTCTATCCCGAAAGCTTCCTCGCGCCGATGCGCGGCGACGTGACGACGGTCGTCGCGCGCCTCGCGCCGGCCAAGCCCGCGGGCGACGCGCATCTGGCCGCCGGCAAGCCCAAGCCTGCCGCCGCGGACCATGGCGCCCCGGCCCACGGATCGAGCCATGCGGGAGGCGTCCAATGACCGCCGATCTCGCGCTCATCTGGCCCGAACTCATCCTGACGATCGGCGGGCTCATCACCTTGATGATCGGCACCTTCGCCGGCGACCGGCAGGTCGGGCTCTACCAGCTTGCCTCCCTGCTGACGCTTGCGGCGGCGACGGCCGCGGTTACCGCGCTGTTCGGCGTCAATGCGTTGGTCTTCTCGGGCACGCTCGCGGTCGACAGCTTCGGCGGTTTCGCCAAGCTGCTCATCTATGCCGCAAGCTTCGTCGCGATCATCGTCGCACCGCGCTTCTTCAAGGGGGGCATGCGCGCGGAATATCCGACGCTGATCCTGTTCGCGGCGCTCGGCATGGGGATCATGGCGTCGGCACGCGATCTGATGACGCTTTATGTGGGCCTCGAACTCAACAGTCTCGCAGCCTATGTGCTCGCCAGCTTCATGCGCACCGACGAACGGTCGAGCGAAGCGGGGCTCAAATATTTCGTCCTCGGCGCGCTTGCGTCGGGCATGCTCCTCTATGGCATTTCGCTGCTCTACGGCTTTTCGGGCACCACCGATTTCGCGGGTATCGCGAAAGTCATGGGCGGCGAACTCAATATCGGTCTGATCTTCGGTATCGTCTTCGTGCTCGCCGGGCTCGGCTTCAAGATCAGCGCCGTGCCGTTCCACATGTGGACCCCCGACGTCTATGAAGGTGCGCCGACCCCGGTAACGACCTTCTTCGCCAGCGCGCCCAAGGTGGCGGCGATGGCGCTGATGACGCGCGTCGTCATCGACGCGATGGGCCCCGCGACCACCGCCTGGCAGCAGATCATCATCTTCCTCGCGCTCGCCTCGATCATCCTCGGCGCGGTCGGTGCGATCGGGCAGAAGAATATCAAGCGCCTGCTCGCCTATTCGTCGATCAACAATGTCGGCTTCATGCTCGTCGGCCTCGCCGCGGGGACGCAGCAGGGCGTCGAGAGCGTGCTGACCTATCTGCTCGTCTATATGGTGACGACGATCGGCGCCTTCCTCGTCGTGCTCCAGCTGCGTGACGACAAGGGCAATCAGGTCGAAAGCATCCCGGCACTCGCCGGCCTGTCGCAGCGGCGCCCCGGCCTTGCCGCCGCGCTCGCGGTCTTCTTCTTCTTCAGCCTGGCCGGTATCCCGCCGCTTTTCGGTTTCTGGCCGAAATATCTGGTGTTCGAGGCCGCGATGAACGCGAACCTCGTGCCGCTGGCGGTCGCCGGTATCGTCGCCTCGGTGATCGGTGCTTTCTATTATATCGCCATCATCAAGACGATGTATTTCGACGACAAATCGGACACCGAATTCCCCGCCGGGGGCGGTGCGGTCGCCGAGGATGCGATGATCACCGCCAGCGCGCTCTGGCTTTCGGTCATCGGCTATCTCTTCATTCCGATGCTCGCGGTGGCCTCGGCGCACGCCGCGTCGGTGCTCTTCTGATCCCGCCGATCGAGCGGATCGCGCAGACAGGTTCGACCAACGCCGACCTGCTGGCGCGGCTGGCAGGCGGCGAGCATGTCGGCGAGGGGCACTGGCTCGTCGCCGACCGCCAGACCGCAGGACGCGGCCGCCTGGGCCGGGCCTGGGGCGACGGGCATGGCAATTTCATGGGCTCGACCGTCGTTCACCTGACGATCGGCGATCCGTCGGCGGCGACGCTCGCCCTCGTTGCCGGGGTCGCACTGGCCAGGACGGTGGCTGCGCTGGCGCCGGACCTGGGCGCGCAGCTCAAATGGCCGAACGATCTGCTGATCGATGGCGCGAAATGCGCCGGAATATTGATGGAACGCACGGGCAATTCGGTGGTGATCGGCATCGGCGTCAATCTCGTCGCCGCGCCCGACCTTCCCGACCGTCCGACCGCGACGCTGGCTGGCAAGGGGGCTGCACTCGACCGCGATCATTTCGCCAATGCCCTCGGCATCGCGATGATCGACGCGCTTTGGACCTGGCGGCAGGAAGGCGTCGCCAGCATCGTGCGCGCCTGGCTGCCCCAGGCGCATCCGATCGGTACGCCGCTTCGCGTATCCGAACAGGGGATCGACGGGGCGTTCGACGGTCTGGCCGAAGATGGCGCGCTGCGCTTGCGTGTCGCGGGTGGGCGGACCATGCTGATCCACGCGGGCGACGTCGAATTGCGCCGTCCGGTCGAGGAGAGGGAATGATGCTGCTCGCGATCGATGTCGGCAATACCAATGCCAAATTCGCGCTGTTTCGCGGGCAGGATCTGCTCGCACGCTGGCGCATCGCGACCGACGACCGCCGCACCGCCGACGAATATATGGTGTGGCTCGACCAGCTGATGCGGATCGAGGGTCATGACCGCGCCGATGTCGAGGCGGTGATCATCTCGACCGTCGTGCCGCGCGCCCTGCACAACCTCCAGCTGCTCGCGCACAAATATTTCGGCGTCGATGCGCTGATCGCGGGGCGCGAACCGGTGACCTGGGGGATCGCGCTCAAGGTGGACGAGCCGCAGTCGGTCGGGGCCGACCGCGCGGTCAACGCGATCTCCGCACAGGCGGTCGAGCCCGGCAAGGACAAGCTTGTCATCAGCTTCGGCACCGCGACGACGCTCGATCACATCGGGCCCGACGGCGCCTATCTGGGCGGAATCATCGCTCCGGGGGTCAATCTCTCGCTCGAAGCGCTCGTCGCGGCCGCCGCGAAGCTCCCGCGCATCGCGATCGAAGCTCCGGCAACGAGCAGCGTTATCGGGCGGACCACCGAAAGCCAGATGCTGATCGGCGTCTATTGGGGCTATGTATCGATGATGGAAGGGCTGATCACGCGCATGAAGGCCGAAATCGGCAAGCCGATCACCGTCATCGCCACCGGCGGCCTCGCGACGCTTTTCCAGGAACAGGCGCACCTGTTCGACCGCATCGAACCCGATCTGACGCTGAACGGACTGATGCACCTCTATCAACAACGGAACGAAACGATATGACGACTCCCGGCAAGGAGCTGCTTTTCCTCGCATTGGGAGGATCGGGCGAGATCGGCATGAATGCCAATCTCTATGGCTGCGATGGCAAATGGATCATGCTCGACCTCGGCGTGACCTTCGGCAGCCATGATTACCCGGGCATCGACATCGTCATGCCCGACCTCGAATTCATCGAGGATCGCGCGAAGGATCTGCTCGGCATCGTGCTGACGCACGGGCATGAAGATCATATCGGCGCCTTGCCCTATCTCGCCGCCGACCTCGGCGTGCCGCTCTATGCCAACCGCTTCACCGCCGGGCTGATCGCGCACAAGCTCGCCGAAGCGGGGCTGGAAAAGGCGGTCGAGATCAGGACGGTCGACGTCGACGACAGTTTCCAGCTCGGGCCGTTCGGGATCCGGCTGGTGCCGCTGGCGCACTCGATCCTCGAGATGAGCGCGGTGGTGATCGACACGCCCTATGGCCGCATATTCCATACCGGCGACTGGAAACTCGACGAGGAACCGATCCTGGGCGTGCCCGCAACCGCGGCGGCGCTGACCGCGATCGGCGACGAGGGTGTCGATGTGCTCGTCTGCGATTCGACCAACGCCTTCAATCCGGAAGCTTCGGGGAGCGAGGGCGCGTTGCTTGCCGGGCTGCAGACCGCGGTCGGCGCGGCGAAGGGCAGGGTGATCGTCACCACCTTCGCCTCGAACGCCGCGCGGCTCAAGACGCTCGGTGATGTCGCGAAGGCGACGGGGCGCACCCTGTGCGTCGCCGGGCGCTCGCTCGACCGCATCCTCGGCGTTGCGCGGTCGGTAGGCTATTTCAAGGATTTCCCGCCGACGGTCGACTTCGACGAGGCGATGCGCCTGCCGCGCGACAAGGTCATGGTGATCGCGACGGGCGGGCAGGGCGAACCGCGCGCGCGCTCGCGCGCATGGCGGCCGACGTCCATCAGATCAAGCTCGAGGCGGGCGACACCGTCGTCTTCTCGTCGAAGCAGATCCCGGGCAACGAGGTTGCGATCGGGCGGATCATGAATCAGCTCGCGGCCAAGGACGTGCTGACGGTTACCGAAAAACAGGCGCATATCCATGTCAGCGGCCATCCGGGGCAACCCGAGCTCGCTGCGCTCTACGGCTGGCTGCGGCCGAAGCTCGTCTTGCCGGTGCATGGCGAGATTCGCCATATGCACGAACAGGCGCGGTTCGCGCTGGAACGGGGCGTCCCTGGCGCATTGGTGCAGGAAAATGGCGACCTTTGCCGCCTCGCGCCCGGTCCCGCGCAGATTGTCGAGCGCGTCCGATCGGGACGCCTGATCCTCGACGGCGACGTGATCCTGCCCGCCGATGGGGAGACGATCAACGAGCGGCGCAAGCTGGCGCTCAACGGCCAGATCTCGGTCGCGGTGGTGCTGTCGGACAAGGGATTCGTCGACTCGGCGATCCAGTATCGCGGCGTGCCGGTCGAGGACGACCGCGACGAATTCCTCGGCGAAATGAACGAAGCAGCCGAGCAGGCCGCAACCGGCAAGGCGCGCGACCGCGACGCGCTGAAGGAGGCGATCCGCCTGGGCGTGCGCCGCGTCGCGACTGACTGGACCGGCAAGAAGCCCGTGGTCGACGTGCTGATCGTGGATATCTGAGCCCATGAAATGGACTTCGATGCTCGCAATCTATTTGCTGTTCTGGGCGTTCAGCGCTTTCTTCGTCCTGCCCTTTCATGGGCGCCGGGAAAGCGATGACGAAATGCCGCTGGTAAAAGGGCAGGACAGGGGCGCGCCCGCGACCTTCCGTCCCGGACGCATCCTGCTCCAGATGACGGTGGTCGCGACGGTCGCGTTCGGGCTCTATTATACCGCCTATGTCAGCGGCTGGGCCGATCCCAATGTGCTGAGCGGGCGGGCGTAGCGCCGGATTCGCAACGCAGCTTTATTATGGTCCGTTTTGGCGTGGTGAGCTGTCGTAAAGATCCTCCCTGTCGCGAAGCGATGGGGAGGGGGACCGTTCGCGAAGCGAGTGGTGGAGGGGCGGCAACGTCGCGCCATCGCCCCTCCGTCAGCGCTTCGCGCTGCCACCTCCCCATG